>VFKS01000525.1 GCA_009885425.1 Novosphingobium sp. | reverse complement strand
CCACCAGCGTAGGTGCCCTGACTGAGCGTGGCCTGGGTGTTGGTGGTGGTAGTGACGGCGTTGGCGTATTCGGTGGAGGCCCTGAAAACCTGCTTGCGCCAGATGCGGTTTGGGCCGCTGCCCGAAACCTGAACCCAGGTCGGAGCGCCGTCAGAAGTGGCAACCCCGTTCACGCTATTGGTCGGCAGGGCAACTGCATAGGACCAGGCACCCCAGGTTCCAATCACATTGGCCAGTAATCCAGTACCGATATAGTTCGACTGCAGAACCGCGTTGCTCGAACTGGACCCTTTCCAAAAGGTGTAGATCGTGTCGGTCTTGGAACGCTTGTCCCCGGTCGTGTTGGTTGAACCTGCGACACAACTGTAGCTCTGGTTAGGATTGGGGCTCGGAGTAGGCGTGGTCAGTTCGGCAAACGGATCGACCAGTCCAGTGACATTTTCGTGAATATCCGCATCGGTGTGGGTCGAAAGCCAGTCGTCAATCCCGCCCGCCGAAACCACCCAGCCCGGATCAACCGTCGGACTGCCGTTGATGATAACTGCGCTGTCCGAAGTGGACAGGGCAGCCATCCCGCAGGCGGCCGTCATGCTGGCGTTGCCGCCGATGGTGATCGCGCCGCTGGCATCATCGTCTACCGCGATGATGCAGGCGGTAAAGCTTTCGCCCTCGGTAAAGCTCGCTTGGGCATAGGCCGTCACGTTTGCAGCGCTACCGGTGATGAAGTTGGAGAACGGCAGAACCTTGCTGGCTGAAGCGGTCACCACCACACTGTTCTGGTTGCCGCCATTGTAGTTAGCCAAGGTGACGTTGGGTACAGTATCGATCGCGCCGGTCTTGGTCAGGTTCGCGGAATACTCCAGCCGGGCGCGTGTGACATAAGTGCTGCTGATATCGCTATTGCTGCGGGCCCATGCGCCAGCCAATGCAGCCTGATCGGCGGCGTACTGGATCTCGCGCTTCCACATATACCACTGTGCAGTATCGACTGCGAGGCCCGAGCTGCCAATAAGGACAGGCATGCCCAAAGCCACCAAAAGCGTCGCATTGCCGCTGGTGCTGGACCTTAGTTCGCGGAGATTTCGGCGAATTGCGCTGAGCATACTGCCCCCAAAAATGAATCCAAGTGATCTGCATATAGGCAGGTGTGGTGACCGCTCTCTCAAACAGCAGGGTTAACAGCGGGTTAGGACCGCTGATTTCCAGCGGGTAAATTGGGGTTGCGTGACCCATCGCTGGCGTTAGGCAAGAAAGTCATGGACTTGGCGATGCATCTTGAAGACCTGCCGACCGAACGCAGGCTGGCGCTGGCCTATGCGCCAAAGGCGGCACGGCCGTTGGTGCTGGGCCTGTTCGCGCTCGACACCCGGCTCGCCGGGATCGTCCGCCAAGCGCGGGAACCGATGCTGGGGCAGCTCAAGCTGTCGTGGTGGCGCGACCGGCTGAGGGCAGATCCGGTGGCAGGCCAGTTCGGCGATCCGCTGCTGGAACTGCTCGACCAGTGGGGCGATCAGCGTTCTGCGTTGGCGGGTCTGGTCGATGGCTGGGAACACCTGTTGAACGATGGCCCGCTGGACGAACCGGCGCTGATCGCATTTGCTGCGGCGCGCGGCCTAGCTTGCGCTGAACTGGCAGAGCGATTGGCTGCGCCTGAGGCGATTCCCGAAGCGGCGCGCGCCGGCCGCAATTGGGCGCTGGTCGATCTGGCGCTGGGGCTTAGCGATCCGGCTGAGCTGGCACTGGTTGAAACGATTATCCAGGCGCAGGATTGGCGGCCGGTGCGGTTGCCGCAGGCGCTGCGGCCGCTTGCCATGCTGCATGGTCTGGCCCGCCGCAAGCAAGGCGCCGGCCCACTATTGGCCGGGCCCGGCGATGGATTGTTCGCGGTCAGGCTTGGCTTGCTCGGTTTTTGAACTAGTGTTGCACCAATACTTGGAGGCTTTGCGATGAACCGAATAGTACTGGGCGCTGTTTCTGCACTTTTGTTGGCCGGGGCCGGGCTATTCTGGTGGCAGGGGCAAGCCAGCACCGAGGCCGCCGCGCCGCCCGCACCGCAGATGATGGCTGATGCGCCGGTGGGCTCTCCGCTCGAAGATATCCCGGACGAGGACGGCGAAGGAATGGTCGGCCCGGCGCTGCCGCCCGAAGCCAGCGAAGCGACGCGAGAGGAAAAGCGCTTCAACCGGCTCGACCGCAACCGCGATAACCTGATCAGCCGGACCGAAACGATGCAGCCCCGGATCGCCGCCTTCCGCAAGCTCGACAAGGATCGCAACAACCTGCTCAGCTTTGAAGAATGGGCGGCCACCACGTCGAACCGATTCAAGCAGGCCGATGGCAATGGCGACAGCAACCTGACCCGCGGCGAATTCGCCACGACCAAGCCCAAGCAGGCGCAGCGGCCGGGTTGCAAATGCTAGGCTGAGGCTGAAATCCAACCGGCCAGATCGGCTTTGGCGCGTTCGGTATAGGCCTGTTTGCGGGCCTTTTTCTTCACATCGGGCAGCGGCGGGAACAGGCCGAAGTTGATGTTCATCGGCTGATAGGTTTCAGCCTCGGCGTCTCCGGTGACGTGGCTTAGCAATGCGCCAAGCGCCGTGGTGCAGGGCGGGGCAGTCCACGGCTGGCCAGTCAGCTCGGCGGCGGTCATCAACCCTGCCAGCAATCCGATTGCGCCGCTCTCGACATAGCCCTCGCAGCCGGTGATTTGCCCGGCAAATCGCACGTGCGGCGCCGATTTCAGCCGCAGCTGGCGGTCGAGCAGGACCGGGGAATTGAGGAAGGTGTTGCGGTGCAGCCCGCCCAGCCGGGCGAATTCCGCGTTCTCCAGCCCCGGAATGGTCCGGAACAGCCGGACCTGTTCGGCATGTTTGAGCTTGGTCTGGAAGCCGACCATGTTCCACAGCGTGCCCAGCTTGTTGTCCTGGCGCAGCTGGACCACGGCATAAGGCCAACGGCCGCTCGGAAACTCGGGCGTGGCATCGTGCGGATTGTCGAGCCCGACTGGCTTCATCGGTCCGTAACGCAGGGTATCGACCCCGCGCGCGGCCATCACTTCGATCGGCATGCAGCCTTCGAAATAGGGGGTGTTGGCCTCCCATTCGCGAAACTCGGTCTTTTCGCCATCAATCAGGCCTTGATGAAAGGCGAGGTATTGCGCGCGGTTCATCGGGCAGTTGATGTAGTCCTTGCCGCCCTTGTCCCACCGTGCCGCCATCCAGGCCACGTCCATGTTGATGCTGTCGTGGTGGACGATCGGCGCGATCGCATCGAAGAAGGCCAGACTATCCGTTCCGGTCGCCGCGCCGATACTGTCGGCGAGGGCGGCGGCGGTGAGCGGTCCGGTGGCGACAATTGTCAGCCCGGCATCGGGCAGCCGGTCAATCCGTTCGCGCACCACATCGAGATTGGGCAGCGACACCAGCCGTGCCTCAACCTCAGCCGAAAATACATCGCGGTCGACCGCCAACGCAGATCCGGCCGGAACCTTCGCCACTTCGGCCGCCGCCATCAGCAGCGAGTCGAGCCCGCGCATTTCGTGGTGGATCAGCCCGACCGCATTGTTCTCGTGATCGTCCGAGCGGAACGAGTTGGAGCAGACCAGCTCGGCCAGACCATCGCCCTGATGCGCCGGGCTGCGCTCGCCCGTGCCGCGCATTTCGGACAGGCGGACCTTCAGCCCGCGCCGCGCGAGCTGCCAGGCAGCCTCGCTGCCTGCCATGCCGCCGCCGATAACGTGTACGTCATAAGTCATGCTGCGCGCCTAGCGGCTGGTGAAGTCGAATGCCAGCGCTTGAATGCTTGGGGTTTTGGTCGGCGCGAGCAGCACCATTCCGTTGATGGTGCCTTTGGTGCAGGACCAGCTAAACGTGCCTGATAGCGCGCCGGTGGGCACGACCGCAGCAGACGTATCGCAATCCCCCGCTTGCGCCTTACGTTCGGCCAGATGGCTTTGCCAATGCGCTGGGTCGCGATCGAGCAGGAAGTTCATCGCCAGCGCATCGCCGGGCACGTTCTGCAAATTCCCTGCGTTCCAGATTGTCCGGACATTGCCGTAGGCCGCGCTCAGCGCCAAGCTGGTCGGCACGCCTTGCGGGCGGATCAGGCCCGCTTCGCCTAGCCGGGTTGCCGCATCCCAGACCATCCCCGAACCGCCGGTATAGGTCTTGTTGGTCATCGCGAAGACCGCCACCCCGGCATCGGGGATCAGCAACATGTGGCTGCCGTATCCGGGAAATCCCCCGCCATGGAACAGCACCTGACCCAGCGCGCAGTCCTGCCCCACGATCAAGCCGCCGCCATAGACCGCCGCCAGCTTGCATTCGCTGCGCAAGGTGCCGGGGCGGTTCCTGAGCTGCGGCGGGCCGCCACCATATTGCATGGCCCGGATAGTTACGCCGGCATCCTGCGCGCCGCGCGCGGGCCAGGCTGACAGCAAAAAGCCGAGCCAGCGGGCATAGTCATTGGCGCTGGTGGTGACCCCACCCATCGCTCCGAACGCGCCATGGGCCATATAAGGCTCGGCGCGCCAGACATTGTCTTCCCAGCGATAGCCGGTCGCCCGCTTGTCAGACGGGACATCGGCGTTTTCGTAAGTGGTCGCTGCCATCCCCAGCGGCGCAAAGACCTTTGCGCTGACGTACTGCGAGAAGTTCATGCCGCTGACATTGCTGATCACCCGGCCGAGCATGGCGTAGCCGAGGTTGGAATATTCAAACCGTGTGCCGCGCGGGGCAGTGCGGGGCACGCCGGCCTTGAGCAGGCGGGTGAAGTCCGCCTCGGTCATCGGTTGCTGGCGATCGCCCCAGGGGTCATCGGTGACGAACCCGGCGGTGTGGTGGAGCAGATCGGCGATTGTGATGTCCGCGCCCCAGCTTTTGATTTCGGGGATGTATCTCCACACCGGATCGTCCAGCCGCAACCGGCCTTCGTCGCGCAACCGCAGGATCGCATAGGCGGTGAAGGCCTTGCTCATCGAAGCAATCCGGAAACCGGTGTCGGCGGTGACGGGCCGCGCACCCGCGCCGACCGATTGCTGGCCCAGCGCCTTGACGTGCACCAGCCGCCCATCGACGACCACGCCCCAGACCATGCCCGGAACGTGATTGGCGATCCTCCAACGCTCAAAATCGGCATCGAGCGCGGCATAGGTGCTTTCATAGCTCGCAGCCGTTT
>VFKS01000284.1 GCA_009885425.1 Novosphingobium sp. | reverse complement strand
CGGGGTCAAGGTCTCGCTCGGCGCGTTCTTCGACCAGCCGCGCTATGCCCCGCAGTTCGCCGGCAATCTTGTCGCGCTGATCCGGGTGCCGGGCGCCAGCGGGCTGAGCTGGGGCAAGGCTTTCGCCGCGATCAGCTCCGGCCCGGCCGAGGCGTTGGGGCTGGGCGACCGGATCGGCTCGCTGCGCCCCGGGCGCGCCGGCGACGTGGTGATCTGGGACGGCGATCCGCTCGAGGCCGGCTCGGGTGTGATCCAGGTGTTCATCGACGGGATCGAACAACCGCTCAGCAACCATCAGACCCGGCTGCGCGAGCGCTACGCCACCCCGGCGGAAGGGGATTTACCCAAGGCTTACGACTGGTAGAATGGGACGCAAGGATCCTTGAGGGGGAACTGGGATGGACGAAGCACTTGCCGAACTGATCGCCGCCGCGGTTACTTTCATCGGCACCCATTTCGCACTGTCGCACCCGCTGCGCCAGCCGATCGTCAAAGCGCTGGGTGCCATCGGCTTCCAGGCGCTCTATTCGCTGGTGGCGCTGGCCAGCTTTGCCTGGATGGTCATAGCCTTCCGCGGTGTGCCGGCCTATGCGGTGCCGCTGTGGGACGGGACCAAGCCGGTCGCCTGGGCGCTGGCGACGCTGGTCATGCTGGTGGCTTCGGTGCTGCTGGCGGGATCGTTCAGCGGCAACCCTGCACTGCCTGCCCCGGGTGCCCGCGAGCTTGCCAGGCAGAAGCCGCGAGGGGTGTTCCAGATCACCCGGCACCCGATGATGTGGTCGTTCGCGCTGTGGAGCGCAGCCCACGTGTTGGTCAGCCCGGTGCCGCGCGTGATCGTACTGAGCGCCGCAATCGCCTTTCTCGCGCTGGCCGGAGCGGCTTTGCAGGACGGCAAGAAGAAAGACCAGCTGGGCGATGCCTGGAGCCGCTGGGAAGACCACACCTCATACTGGCCGCGGCTGGGCCAGCTGCACCGGGCCGGGGCAGTGGCCTGGATTGGCGGGCTGGCGCTGTGGCTGGCGGCCTGCTGGGCGCATCTCTGGCTGACCGGGATTCCGGCGGGGATTTGGCGGTGGTTGTAGTCTGCTCCGATTTGTTATACATGTATGACAAAGGAGCCTGAACCATGCTCGCAGTCCGCCTCGACCCCGATCTTGAAGCGCGCCTCACCGCTGTCGCCAAGCGCACTGGCCGCAGCAAGAGCTACTACGCGCGCGAAGCGCTGCGCGAGAAGATCGAGGAGCTGGAGGACATCGCCTTGCTCGAAGAGGCGCTGCGTGACCCCGATGCGGGCAAGACCGTCTCGCTCGAAGAAGTCATGAAGCGTCTTGGTCTGGAGGATTGAGCTTGATGCCAGCGCCGAGAAGGCGCTGGGCAAGCTTGGCGCTCCAGCAGCACGGCGTATAATCAAGGGCCTGCGCGAAATTGCCTTGCTGGATGATCCAACCGTGCGCGGCAAGCCGATGGTTGGCAACTATGCCGGATACTGGCGCTATCGCTTTGGCGATTATCGTGCGATTGCCCGGATCGTCGGAGACAAGCTGGTCATTGTGGTCGTAGCGTTAGGCCATCGCCGTGAGGTTTACGACTAGAGTCTGTTCCACTTACCTGGAAGCAACACCGGCCCGCTCCCCCGGCTCGACCACCCGTTCGTGGTACCCTATGGGTGGTCGGGCCGGGGGAGCGGGCCGGTGTTGCTCAGCTGATCGCGGAGGCGATCAGCGCACTAACTAGGACGTCAGCTCTTCGATCTTGTGGTGCGGCAGCACCCGCCAGGCCGCGATCAGCACGATCACGTGGAGTCCTTCGACCGCCATCGGACCCCACCAGCCGGGATAGGTTCCGTCGAGGATCAAGCTAAGCCCGCGGACTGCCACTGCCGTGCCCATCAAGGCTGCAGGCACCAGCAGTAGATCGCCGTTGCGGCGCCAGGCACCCAGCATCATGCAGATCGCAATAACCCCGAAAAAGGCGGTGAAATCGGCCCGCAAGGTCGACATGCCCTGAGTGCCCAGCGGAGCGAGGCCCAGGCCCGGCCCGGTTGCCAGCGGGTTGAGCAGGAAATTCAGGCCCATGAACAGGTCGAACAGGCCGAGCAGAAAGATCAGTGCAGTCAGAGCAAAGCGCATCGCGTTAACCATCCCCATTAGTCCGATTTTACCCACTGTGGCGCATTCACGGCCATTCGCAAAGCCTGTTGCGCATGAGGGAATGGCGTTGCACAAGCGCGTTGAAATGACAGCTCCACGGATCCTGCTGGTCGTGGGCGGCGGTATTGCTGCTTACAAGGCTTGTGAACTCGTCCGCCTGATCCGCAAGGGCGGTGGCGATGTGACCTGCGTGCTGACCGAAGGCGGCGCCAAATTCATCACCGCGATGACGCTTGCCGCGCTTAGTGAGAACCCGGTCCACACCACGCTATGGGATCTGATGGGTGAGGTCGAAATGGGCCACATCCAGCTTTCGCGCAGCGCCGATCTGATTGTGGTTTGCCCGGCAACAGCGGACTTGCTGGCCAAGATGGCCCACGGGATTGCCGATGATATGGCGACTACGCTGCTGCTGGCGACGGACAAGCCGGTGATGGCCGTGCCCGCAATGAATGTGCGGATGTGGGAGCACGCCGCCACGCAAGCCAATGTCGCCGCGCTGAGCGAGCGCGGCGTCCATGTGCTGATGCCCGACGAAGGCCCGATGGCTTGCGGCGAATTTGGCGCAGGGCGTCTGCCCGAACCGGTCGCGGTCTATAATGCGATCTGCGCGCTGCTCGGCACCGAACCGATGCTGCTGCCCGCGCCAGAACCGCTGGCTGGACTGGAACTGGCTGGCTGGGAAGATGCGCACAGCGAAGATGCCGGCCTTGGCGGTCTGTCCGGAAATCTGATCCAGCGCAGCTCTGAACGCGCACCGCTGGAATTTGCGGACGAGCCGATCGAGGGCGATTTTGCCGAACTGGAGGCGGAAGACCTGCCGCCGGTCGAGGTTGATCTGTCGAGCCCGATCCTGTCAAGGAAGGGCAAGGCCAAGGCCGCCCCGCCGACCGATCCCGAAGCGATCAATCACACAGTCTCGCCCCACGGCGATGCCCATGCTCCCGAGCCGTTTGACGAAGGCGTGCTGGCGGCAGACCCTCTGGCCGGCCAGCCTGACTTTGCCCCCGACGATGACTTGATCGATCCCGAAGGCCCGCTGAAGGGCAAACACGTGTTGGTCACCGCCGGGCCGACGCACGAACCGATCGATCCGGTTCGCTACATCGCCAACCGCTCGTCCGGCAAGCAGGGCTATGCCATTGCCGCCGCCGCAGCGCGGTTGGGCGCGCGGGTGACGTTGGTTTCAGGCCCGGTCGCGCTCAGCAATCCGCCCGGGGTAGACCGGATCAACGTTGAGACCGCGCGCGATATGGCCGAAGCGGTCAAGCAGTCGTTGCCGGCCGATGTCGCGATCATGGTTGCGGCCGTGGCCGATTGGCGGACGCTGGACGTCTCAGCCGAGAAAATGAAAAAGCGCGGATCGGCCCCGCCTGCGCTGCGGCTGACCGAGAACCCCGATATCCTCGCGATGGTCGCGGTCAGCGACAAGCGGCCCAAGCTGGTGATCGGCTTCGCCGCCGAAACCGAAAAAGTGATCGAACACGCTAAGGACAAGCGCAAGCGCAAGGGCGCCGACTGGATCATCGCCAACGACGTTTCGGGCCCAACTGGCGATAGCGTGATGGGCGGCGATACCAATCTGGTGCATATTATCACCGGCAAGGGTGTCGAACATCTTCCGGAAATGTCAAAGGGCGAAGTCGCCCAGGCCATTGTCCAGAGGATCGCCGATGCACTCGCCAAATGAAGTTCCGATCCGCGTAAAATTCTTGGCCCACGGGGAAGGGCTGGACCTGCCGGCCTATGCCACTGACGGCGCCGCCGGGATGGACGTGGTTTCTGCCGAGGATGTGACGATCGAACCGGGCGGCCGCCATGCGGTGGCAACGGGCCTTGCCATGGCGATCCCGCACGGCTTTGAAGTGCAGGTTCGCCCGCGCTCCGGCCTCGCGCTCAAGCACGGCATTTCGGTGCCGAATGCGCCGGGCACGATCGACAGCGACTATCGCGGCGAGCTGAAAGTCATTCTGATCAACCACGGCGCCGAGCCGTTCGCGATCCAGCGCGGTGACCGGGTGGCGCAACTGGTGCTGGCCCCGGTAACCCGCGCGACTTGGCTGGTGGCTGATGAACTGGACGAAACCGCGCGCGGGACAAGCGGGTTTGGCTCGACTGGCGGCGTGGTTGCGCTGGGACAATAGCACCAGCGTTACCGCTGTGTCTTTTTTAAGTAATAATTTTGAAATTCATGAAATTGACTTGAATCCCTGCAATTAGCACGGGGCGCAACGATGCATGCGCGCGATTCGATAGTTAAAATTGGATAAAGAGTAATTTTACTCTGCCAAAAATTTTATTAAAAAAATTGAAATAACTGGGTTGATTGGTGCCAAATTGCTGGGTCGATTACGTAATGCATTTGCGAGTCTGACAGGAGAAACGCCATGAAATTCAAATCAATTATATCCACCCTTGCCTTCGCTCCAGTCGTCCTGCTTGCCGCCCCGTTGCAGGCGCAAGCGATCGATCTGGATTCCCGCACGGTTCTATTCGGCGACCTTGATCTGTCTAGCAGCGAAGGCCGCAACGCGCTCGACCGGCGTCTGTCGGTTGCTGTCACCCAGGTCTGCGGAGAGTTCAGTGCCCGCAGCTCGCTCGTCAATCGCAAGGTCCGCGAATGCCGTGAAGCTACCCTCGCTGACGCCCATGCTCAGCGTGATGTCGCGATTGCCCAGTACCGCGCCCGAACCCTGGGCGAACGTGAACTGGTGCTGCGCGGACGTTGATCGAACCAGAATCAGACGGGGCGGAAGCTTTCACTCCCGCCCCGTCATGACTTCAACGGCCCGATACCGCTCAGGCCTCAGTTCTTTTTCTTCTTCTCCGGCGCTACCGAAATCCGTACCGTCTCGCCCGAATTGCCGGGGAAGTCAGAGAACATCGCTTCGACCAGATTGGGCACCAGATAGCCCAGCCGGTTGGAGGTGCTAGCCGCTTCGGCCTTGCCTTCGAACAGGCGGGTGCCATCGGCGCGGCGGTCGATCTTCAGGCTGACCGCACTGATAAAGACGGTGCTGGTTTCGTAGCCCTGATTGAACCACGGATCGTTCCAGCCGTATCCCCAGGCGCCACGCGGATAGTACGGGCTGTAGTAACCGCGGCGGCCATAATAGCCGTGGCGCGGATAGCCGTACCAGCCCGACCAGTAGGGATCGGCGAATCCGCTTGAGCGGACCTGGGTGCGGCCCTTGTCGACCCCGTAATCAAACCGCACGACCAGGTCGGCCGTAGCTGGATCGGCCGCGCGGACATAGCCGAGCTGGTTCATCTTGGCATCGACCAGCGAGGCATATTGCGAAAACTCGAGCCCGCCGGCCATTGCCGGATCATCGGCCACCACCGCATAGGTCTGTCCTTGCGGCGCAGGCAATTGCGCGGAAAAGCGCTGCACATCCGCCTTGAAAGGCGTGGCGCATGCAGCCAGCGTGGCGAGCATCAACGGCACCAAGGCCAGCTTCATCCAGCCAAACGGTGAGCGGTTATCGTGAGCCATTGAGCCAATTCCCATTGTTGTTCACTCCGGCGCGACTCGCCGCGCAGTTCTGGTCAGAACCTAGGAGTGGGTCGAGGCTAGGGGAAGCAGGCTTAATCGGGGTTGAATAAGTCAGTCCCGGTTTGGTGCGATCAGCGCACCAGACCCAGCGCTGCATAGACCGATGCCAAAGTCGGCCCGGCCAGTTCACGCGCCTTCAGCGCGCCTTTGGCCAGCACCGCATCGAGCGCTTCGCGGTCCTGACGCAGTTCCACGAACCGGGCATTGATCGGGGCAAGGCTTGATACCAGCAATTCGCCCAGCGCGGGCTTGAACTTGCCGAAGCCGTGGCCGCCAAATTCCGCCAGCACGGCGTCCTGACTGATCCCCGCCATTGCGGCATAGATCCCGACCAGATTGGCGGCTTCGGCGCGGCCTTTCAACCCGGCCTTGTCGCTGGGCAGGGCTTCCGGATCGGTCTTGGCTTTCTTGATCTTGGCCATGATCGTATCGGCGTCGTCGGTCAGGTTGATCCGGCTCATGTCGCTGGGATCGGATTTGGACATTTTCGCGCTGCCATCGCGCAGGCTCATGATCCGCGCCGCTTCGGGCGGGATGATCGGTTCGGGCAGGGTAAACACCGGCGCGTCTTCAGCGCCGAAATCGTTGTTGAATTTCTGCGCGATGTCGCGGGCCAGTTCCAGATGCTGTTTTTGATCTTCGCCCACAGGCACATGGGTCGCCTGATAGAGCAGCACATCGGCGGCCTGCAGCACCGGATAGGTGAACAGTGCGACTGATTGCCCTTCGCGGTTCTTGCCGGCCTTGTCCTTCCACTGGGTCATCCGGTTCAGCCAGCCCATCCGGGCGGTGCCCGACAGCAGCCATTGCAGCTCGGCGTGCATCGGCACCTGGGCCTGGTTGAACAGCACCGACTTGTCCGGATCGATCCCACAGGCGACCAGCGCTGCGGTCATCTCCAGCGTGTTTTCACGCAGCTCGGACGGCACATGCGGCTGGCTGATCGCGTGGAGATCAGCGAGGAAATAGAGGCTCTGCCCACCTTGCGCCGCAACCTCGTCCTGCATCCGCACCCAATTGCGGATCGCCCCCAGGTAATTGCCAAGGTGGAGATTGCCGGTCGGCTGAATGCCAGAAACGATACGCATGGAGGTGTTACTCTGCCTTCGGGTTCTGTTTGCGGGTCAGCATGGTGATCTTGCTGCGATCGATCGCTCCGGTCAGCCATGCCAGACCGAAGTAGACGATTGCGCCTGCGCCGACCAGAGCCACAATGCTGCCAACCCGGGCTGCTGCGCCAGCGCTATAGTAAGCCGCGCCATAAGGGGCGAGGAGCCAGATCACGGCGCCCATCGCGGCTGCTGAAATCATGATCCGGCCGATCCTGCCCAGCAGGTCCGGTTCGATCGTAAAATGCCCGCGTCGGTGCAAGACGCTGTAGAGCAGCGCGCAATTGATCCAGGCCGAGATCGATCCGGACAGCGCCAGACCCGCCACGCCAAAAATCGGGATCAGGATCAGGTTGAGCGTGATGTTGATCAGCATCGCTACCACTGCTGTATAGACCGGGGTACGAGTATCGCGGCGGGCGAAGAAGCCGGGGGTCAGAACCTTGACCATCACATAGGCGGGCAAGCCGATTACCAGCATGGCGATCACCCCGGCGGTGATGGCAACGTCGCTGGCATCGAACTTGCCGCCAAAATAGAACGCACTGACCAGCGGCTGGGCCGCGAAATAGAGCCCGACCGCGGCGGGAACGGTGAGCAGCAGGCCAAGCTCGATCGCATTGCTCTGAACCCGCTGGGCCCCGCCGGCATCGTCCTGCGCGATGAACCGCGACAGTGCTGGCAGAATCGCCGTGCCCAGCGCAATGCCGATGATCCCCAATGGCAGCTGATTGAGCCGGTCGGCCAGGGCCAGAAACACGAACGAGCCTTCTTCAAGCCGTCCGAGAAAGAACAGGTCGAGGAACCGGCTGATCTGATAGATCCCGGCGCCAAATACGGCGGGCAGGATCAGCACGCCCAGTTCGCGCAATTGCGGGGTTGCGCGTGGGCGGTGCAGCGTAAAGCGGAACCCGGCGCGGCGGGCGTGCCAATAGAGCCACAGCATT
>VFKS01000066.1 GCA_009885425.1 Novosphingobium sp. | reverse complement strand
CATTCCGGGTGACTGGGGCACGGCGGTCAACGTACAGGCGATGGTGTTCGGCAATATGGGCGATACCAGCGCCACCGGGGTCGCCTTTACCCGCGATCCGGCGACCGGCGAAAAGGCCTATTACGGCGAATGGCTGGTCAATGCCCAGGGCGAGGACGTGGTCGCCGGGATCCGCACCCCGCAGTACCTGACCAAGGCGTCACGCGAGCGGGCCGGCGCCAAGGCAGTCAGCATGGAAGAGGCGATGCCAGCGGCCTATGCCGAACTCGCCGCGGTGTTCGAGCTGCTCGAACAGCACTACCGCGATATGCAGGATATCGAATTCACGGTTGAACGCGGGCAGCTGTGGATGCTCCAGACCCGTTCGGGCAAGCGGACTGCCAAGGCCGCGCTCAAGATGGCGGTCGATATGACCCATGAGGGCCTGATTGACGAAAAGACCGCGATTTGCCGGGTTGATCCGATGGCGCTCGATCAATTGCTCCACCCGACGCTCGATCCCGATGCGGTGCGCGATGTGCTGACCACCGGGCTGCCCGCCAGCCCCGGCGCGGCCTCTGGCGCGATTGTGCTCGATTCCGATAGCGCCGAAAAACGCGCAGAACGCGGCGAGGCGGTGATTCTGGTCCGGGTTGAAACCAGCCCCGAAGACATCCACGGAATGCACGCCGCCAAGGGCATCCTGACCGCACGCGGCGGCATGACGTCACACGCCGCCGTCGTGGCGCGCGGGATGGGGCGGCCCTGCGTTTCAGGGGCATCGGCAGTGTCGATTGATATTGCCAAACGGACGCTGCGGATTGGCGGACGCGAGCTGAAGGAGGGCGATCAGATCACCCTTGATGGCACCACTGGGCAGGTGATGGCCGGGCACGTGCCGACAATCGAACCCGAACTGGTCGGCGATTTCGGCGTATTGATGAGCTGGGCTGACCGGCACCGCCGAATGAAAGTGCGGACCAACGCCGAAACCCCGGCCGATTGCCGCATCGCGCGGCAGTTTGGCGCCGAGGGCGTCGGGCTGTGCCGGACCGAGCATATGTTCTTTGACGCCGGGCGGATCGCGGCCGTGCGGCAAATGATCTTGGCCGAAGACGAAGCCGGACGCCGCACCGCGCTGGCCAAGCTGCTGCCCGAACAGCGCGCTGATTTTGCCGGTATTTTTGAGGAGATGGTTGGCCTGCCGGTGACGATCCGCCTGCTCGATCCGCCGCTTCACGAATTTCTGCCGCACGCCGATGCCGAATTTGTCGAGCTGTCTGACACCATCGGAATTGGCGTCGATACGTTGAAGCGCCGCGCGGCGGAGCTGCACGAATTCAACCCGATGCTGGGGCACCGCGGCTGCAGGCTTGGGATCACTTTCCCCGAAATCTATGAGATGCAGGTCCGCGCGATCTTTGAGGCAGCTTGCGACGTCGCGGCGGCCAGCGGCCAAGCACCTGTGCCCGAAGTGATGATCCCGCTGGTCGCCACCAAAAAGGAATTGGCGATCCTGAAAGCGCTGGTCGACCGGACTGCGGCAGCGGTGTTTGCCGAAAAGGGCCGCGTGCTGACCTATCTGGTCGGGACAATGATCGAACTGCCGCGAGCCGCGCTGATGGCTGGTGAAATCGCTGAGGAGGGTGCGTTCTTCTCGTTTGGAACTAATGATTTAACCCAAACAACTCTGGGCGTTTCGAGGGACGATGCGGGCAAGTTTCTGGGTGAATACGTCCGCCAGGGAATCTTCCCGCGCGATCCGTTTGTATCGCTCGATATCGAAGGTGTGGGCCAGTTGGTCGAACTCGCCGCGCAGCGCGGGCGCGCCACCCGGCCCGATATCAAGCTGGGCATTTGCGGCGAACACGGCGGCGATCCGGCCAGCATTGCGTTCTGTGAAAAGGTTGGGCTCGATTACGTTAGCGCCAGCCCTTATCGCGTGCCGATTGCAAGGCTGGCGGCGGCGCAGGCGGCTTTGGGCTAAGCCCGCCAGCCGCTCAGCGTCAGGATCTCGAACTGCTCGACGGTTCCGTTGCCAAAGCGCTCTTTTACAATGGAAAACTGAGTTCTGGAAAGTACCGGTCCGGGGTTCGCCAAGCAGTTGCTAAGCCCCTGCGCACGCAGATCAGCGATCAGGCTGGCGAGGCTCGAAAAGCGCACCTCAACCGTGTGGCTATCGACCACCGGATCGGCCCAACCTACCCGCTGGAGCAGCTGCCCACCGGCCCGCACATCAACCGCCGGATGGAGCCTTGGAGCAGGGCGGTCGCCATCGGCCTCAAGCATCGCGGCGCGCAGCTTTGCAAGGCATCCTGACCCGGCGAAGCTGGCCAGTGCCAATCCGCCGGGGGCCAGGGCCTGGCGGATATGGACCAGCGCGCCGGGCAGGTCGTTGACCGTGTCGAGCGTGCCGAGGCTGGCGATCAGATCGAACCCGGTGGCGGGGTAGGGGGCTTCCTCGTCGAAGCCTTCGGCGGGTTCAACCTCAGTCACGGCCACGCCTTGGGCGCGCAAGGCGGCGGCGAGCGTGCTGGTCCAGTCTCCCACCACCAATGCCGTCGCAGGCCGGTGGCGCAGGAAGGCCAGCCGTTCGAGCACGTCCTCGGCCATGTCCTCCAGCAGATAGCGTGCTGCTCCCGGTTGCCCCGCAAGCGCCATGGCGCGCCGCCGTGCGGCACGGCGGCGGGCTGGGGCGAAGATCTGCGGAGGGGCGGGCGGGGACTGGCTCACGCCGCAGCCCTGCCTTGCGCTGCGGCGCGGTGCAAGCAATACCCGCCTTGATGCAGCTTCATCCACTCCTCGTGCCGATCGCCGATCTGGTCTTCCCGCCGCGCTGCCCGCTGTGCGGAGAAGCGCTGCTGGCCCAGAGCGGGCTCTGCGCTGGGTGCTGGGGCGAGCTGGCGATCCCCGGCGATCCGTGCTGCGCCAAATGCCAACGCCCCTTTGGTGGGGATGGCGCGGCCGGCGCAGTCTGTGCGCCGTGTCTGGCCGATCCGCCCCGGCACGATGGGATTGCAGCAGGGACGCTGTACAACGACGCTTCGCGCAAGCTGATCCTGGCGCTGAAGCACGGCAACCGGATCGCGCTTGCCCCGCTGCTCGCGCGGCTGATGCTGGGGCAATTGCCCGAGGCGGTGGGGCCGGGCTGGCTGATCGTCCCGGTGCCGCTGCACCGCTGGCGGCTATGGCGGCGCGGGTTCAACCAGGCGGCGCTGCTCGGCGGCGAACTGGCCAAGGCGCGCGGCAGCACGCTGCTGGTCGATGGACTGGTCCGGACCAAGCGGACGCCCACGCTGGGCGGTTTGGGCAAGGCGGCGCGGGCGCGGGCCTTGTCCGGCGCGATTGCGGTCAATCCCCGACGACTGGCCGCGTTCAAGGGCGCAAGGGTGCTGCTGGTTGATGACGTGCTGACCAGCGGCGCCACCAGCAACGCCTGTGTATCGGCGCTGAAGCGGGCCGGGGCAGCAGCGGTGGTGGTGGCCTGCTTTGCCCGGGTGATGGATGAAGCGCTGGATCTGGTCTGATCCGAATACGAAAACGCCCGGAACCGAAGCTCCGGGCGATCTCGTGACGATACTTAAAGGGCTTCTGCTTGCGCAGTTCGGTAGATCCCCCTCGATCTGCCTCGCCCAATCCCTCATGCAGCGGGTGGTCCCTGAACCTGAGCCATCTGCCTTCTGCGATCCGGTCAATCCCCTAAATCCGGGCGGATTGAAAGCCCGAACCGGGCCGGGCCGAGTTTTTGCTCGACAGATGTGGTTATCTTGCAACAAGGCAAAACCATGAGCGAGCATGATCAAACCGTAAGGGAAACCGGCAGTGCCTTCCTTCCCAAGTTCGACGCCCACGGCCTGCTGACGGCTGTTGCCGTCGATGCTGCCACGCGCGATGTTTTGATGGTTGCCTTCATGGATGCCGAGGCGCTTGAAAAAACGCGGGAAACTGGCCACGCCCACTTTCACTCCCGTTCACGCGGGCGGCTGTGGATGAAGGGTGAGACGTCCGGCCACGTATTGCAGGTGCAGGAAATCCGGGTCGATTGCGATCAGGATGCGCTGGTCCTGCTGGTTTCACCGCAAGGTCCGGCCTGCCACACCGGCGCGGCGAGCTGTTTTTACCGAAAGCTTGATGGAGCGGGTCTGGCTCGCTTGTCTGATTGACGCTTACGTAAAGGTAAGCTAGATTCGCCAGCATGGAACAGCATGGCGTAAGCCCCGCCGCGCATGATGGCGCGCATATCGACACCCCTGACGCGCTGGAGCGCGATCGCTATACGATCTCGGACCTGACCGGCGAGTTTGACGTTACTGCGCGGGCGCTGCGCTTCTATGAAGACGAGGGGCTGATCGAACCGGCTCGGATCGGGCTGACCCGGGTCTATTCGCAGCGTGATCGGGCCCGGCTGGCGTGGATCCTGCGGGCCAAAAACGTCGGGTTCAGCCTGACCGAGATCAAGGAAATGATCGACCTGTACGATCTCGGCGATGGCCGGGTCGAGCAGCGCCGGGTTACGGTGCAGCGCTGCAAGGAAAAGGTCGAACGCCTGGCCCAACAGCGTGACGATCTGGACGCAGCGATTGCCGAGCTGACCAGCTTCATCAATGTGGTCGAGACTATCGACCTGACCGCCCGCAAGGGCTGACACCCAAATACTCCCAAAGGACAGACCATGCCGATCTATCAGGCGCCGACACGCGACACCCGCTTTCTGATCAACGAGGTGATCAAGTTGGAAAGCTATGGCAATTTACCCGGGTTCGAAGACGCCAGCGCCGAAATGATCGACGCGGTCATCGAGGAGTGCGGCCGGTTCAATTCTGAAGTCGTGGCCCCGCTCAACCAGTCGGGCGATCAACAGGGCTGCACCCGCCACGCCGATGGATCGGTGACCACGCCCGATGGGTTCAAGCAGGCCTATGCGCTGTTCCGGGAAGCAGGTTGGGGCACGCTGGCCGCACCAAAGGAATGGGGCGGGCAGGGTCTGCCGCATGTGCTGGGCTTCATGGCTGAGGAATACCTCGCTTCGGCCAACCAGTCTTTCATGATGTATCCGGGGCTGACGGCCGGCGCGGTCAACGCTTTGTTGGCCAAGGGCAGCCCGGAGCAGCAAGCCACATACCTGCCCAAAATGATTTCGGGTGAATGGCTCGGCACGATGAACCTGACTGAGCCGCACTGCGGCACCGATCTGGGTCTGATCCGGACCCGCGCGGTGCCCGCTGCAGATGGTTCGTACAGCATCACCGGGACCAAGATCTTCATTTCAGCCGGTGAGCATGACCTGACCGACAACATCATCCATCTGGTGCTGGCCAAGACACCTGACGCACCCGAAAGCTCAAAAGGCATTTCGCTGTTTATCGTGCCCAAGATGCTGGTGAACGCCGATGGCTCGCTCGGCGATCGCAACGCGGTTTCGTGCGGCAGTCTGGAACACAAGATGGGGATCAAGGCCAACGCCACTTGCGTGATGAATTACGACGGCGCGACCGGCTGGATGGTGGGCGAGGAAAACAAGGGCCTCGCCGCGATGTTCATCATGATGAACGCGGCGCGGTTGGGTGTGGGCATTCAAGGGCTGGCGCAGGCCGAAGTGGCTTATCAGAACGCGGTCAAATACGCCTCAGAGCGCCGCCAGGGCCGCGCGCTGACCGGGGCGGCTGATCCTGCCGAAAAGGCCGACACGCTGTTCGTTCATGCTGACGTGCGCCGGATGCTGATGGACGCCAAGGCTTTCACCGAGGGGATGCGCGCGTTTTGCACCTGGGGGGCGCTGCAGTCCGATCTCAGCCATAAGGCCGCGACCGAAGTGGAGCGCCAACTGGCCGATGATATGATCAGCCTGCTGACCCCGGTGATCAAAGGCTATGGCACCGACATCGGCTTTGAGACCTGCGTCGAGATGCAGCAGGTGTTCGGCGGGCACGGCTACATCGAGGAATGGGGGATGAGCCAGTTCGTCCGCGATGCCCGGATTGCCCAGATTTACGAAGGCACCAACGGTATTCAGGCAATGGATCTGGTCGGGCGCAAGCTGGCCCAGAACGGCGGCCGCGCGGTGCAGGCGTTCTTTGCGCTGGTCGATACCGAATGCGCTGCGGCCAAGGCCAAGCCCGAACTGGCGGCGCTGGCCGGGCAGGTCGAAGCGGCCAATTCTGAGCTCAAGGCAGCGACCATGTGGCTGATGCAGAACGGCATGATGAACCCCAACAACGCCGGGGCTGGGGCGCATCCCTATATGCACATCATGGGGATCGTCAGCCTGGGCCTGATGTGGCTGAAGATGGCCGAAGTGGCGCTCGCACGACTCGCCGAAGCTCCGGCGGACAAAGCGTTTTACGAGGCCAAGTTGGTGACGGCGCGCTATTTTGGCGAACGGTTTACCCCAGACGCAACGTCGCTAAGGGTCAAGCTGGCGGCAGGCTGCGAGGCGATGATGGCGCTGCCAGCAGAGGCGTTTGCGCGGGGGTAACTAGCCCAACACCTCGTCCAGCATTCCCAGCAGCGCTGCCCAACTGTGCCGGTCGGCGCTGGCTTTATAGGCAATCGCGCCGGTCATCGGCGAGGGGTTTGGGTTGGTGAAACCGTGCGGCACTCCGGCATAGCTGTGGAAATGCCAATCGGCCTGCACCGTGTCCATTTCCTCCCAGAAGGCCAGCACGTGGCTGCGCGGGACCAGCGTATCGGCATCGCCGTGGCAGACCAGAATGCGCGGACGGATCGATTTGGCGGCGGGCTGGGTGGTTTCCAGAATGCCATGGAAGCTGGCGACCATCGCCAGATCGGCATCGGCGCGGGCGAGTTCCAGCACCGCCTGCCCACCCTTGCAAAAGCCGATGGCGGCTTGTCGCAGGCCGGGGGCTTGTTCTGCCATGGCAGATATCGCCGCAAACAGCCGGGGGCGGTAGACGGGATCGGCTCGGGTCACTTCTGCCGCCGCGCTGGCTTCCTTGAAGTCCTGCGGCAGATGGCCATAAAAGTCCGCAACAAACGCTAGATAACCAGCCTCGGCCAGCGCCAAAGCCTTGGCCTCGACAAATGGCGTGATGTTCATGATCGTCGGGAACACTGCAATCGCCGCGCGGGGCGTTCCTGCAGGCCGCGCTAGCCAGCCGGTCAGAGCGGTCCCGCGGTCGGAGTAGGGGATTTGTTCGAGCTTGGTCATTGGGATCCTACCGTTGCGGGCGGGGTTGAGCTTCGCCCCCCTTCGGGACGACAGGCTCAGCCTGAGCGGGCTTGGGTTTGAGTCACACTACTACTCCCGCTCAGCCTGAGCCTGTCGAAGGCCCATCGGCAAAGCACAACGCTCACTCCGGCAGGAAGTCCGGCACCGACAGATACCGCTCACCGGTATCATAGTTGAAGCCCAGCACCCGTGATCCGGCCGGCAGGTCCTTCAGCTTCTGCGCAATTGCGGCCAGCGTTGCACCTGAACTGATCCCGACCAGCATCCCTTCCTTGGTCGCCGAAAGCCGGGCCATTTCTTTGGCATCGGCCGGGTCGACCTGGATCGCGCCGTCGATGGATTGTGTGTGCAGGTTGGCCGGAATGAACCCGGCACCAATCCCCTGAATCGGGTGCGGGGCAGGCTGTCCGCCGGAGATGACCGGGGAGAGCGTCGGCTCGACCGCATAGGCCTTCATCGCGGGCCATTTCACTTTCAGAAACTCAGCACATCCGGTCAGGTGACCGCCGGTGCCGACTCCAGTGATCAAGGCGTCGATCGGGCTGTCCTTGAAGTCCTCGTAGATTTCCACTGCCGTAGTGCGGACATGAACCGCGATGTTGGCCGGATTTTCGAACTGTTGCGGCATCCAAGATCCCGGGGTGCTGGCAATCAGTTCATGCGCGCGTTCGATCGCGCCCTTCATGCCCTTTTCGCGTGGGGTGAGATCGAAGGTCGCGCCATAGGCCAGCATCAGGCGCCGCCGCTCGATCGACATCGATTCGGGCATGACCAGCACCAGCTTGTAACCCTTGACCGCCGCGGCCATGGCAAGGCCGATCCCGGTATTGCCGCTGGTCGGCTCGACAATGGTGCCGCCTGGCTTCAGGCTGCCATCGGCTTCGGCCGCTTCGATCATGGCGAGGCCAATCCGGTCCTTGATCGAGCCGCCGGGATTGGCCCGCTCGGCCTTGATCCAGACTTCGTGGTCTGGGAACAGCCGGGCCATGCGAATGTGCGGGGTATTGCCAATCGTGGCAAGAATGCTGTCAGCCTTCATGGAACGGGTTCCTTCTGTCGATATTGCGGGGCAAAGGTCTTGGCCCGTTTGAGTTCGGGGAAGATCACCGCCCAGACGCCAGTGACCAGAATAGCCCCCACGCCGCCCAGCGCAACTGCCCAAACTGGCCCGAGCAGAGCCGCGGCGAGACCAGATTGCATCTCGCCCAGCTCGTTTGAAGCCGAAATCGCTAGGCCCGAGATCGACGAAACCCGCCCGCGCATTTCATCGGGTGTGTTTAGCTGGACCAACGTATTGCGGATGAACACTGAAACCGAATCAGCCCCGCCCAGCAAAGCCAGCATTCCGAGCGAAAGCGGGAAGCTGGTCGACAGCCCAAAGACTGTGGTGGCCGCGCCAAATATGACGACCGCCCAGAGCATCTTGACCCCAACGTTGTTGGTGATCGGGCGGATCCCCAGCCAGATTGCGACCAGCATTGCGCCGGCCGCCGGGGCCGCGCGGAGCAGGCCGAGGCCTTCGGATCCCACATGAAGCACATCATAGGCGAACGCTGGCAGCATCGCAGTTGCGCCGCCCAGCAGGACCGCAAACAGATCGAGCGAGACGCAGCCCAGCAAGAAGCGTTCCCGCCAGACGAATTTGGCGCCATCGGCCATCAGTTTCAGCGGCGGCTCTTTGGCGGCGGCGGGCGGGGCACGGTGGCGGATCGCCAGCAGTGCCGCAACTGCCAGCACCAGCATTGCCGACGCATACCAAT
>VFKS01000318.1 GCA_009885425.1 Novosphingobium sp. | reverse complement strand
CCCAGCGCTTCGAACATCTGGATCTGGCTGGCGGTGTTGGAAACATGGTCCTCGCCGCGCAGGACATCGGTGATGCCCATTGCCACGTCGTCGATCACGCTGGGCAGCAGGTATAGCCACGAGCCATCGCCGCGCCGTACCACCGGATCGCTCATCTTTGCCGGATCAAAGTGCTGAGGCCCGCGAATGCCGTCGGTCCATTCGATCGGCGCGGTCTGATCGAGCAGAAAACGCCAGTGTGGGCTCTCGCCCGCCGCCGCTTTGGCCGCGTGGTCGGCCTCGCCCAGGCTCAATCCCGCGCGGTCATAGATTGGCGGCAGGCCGCGCCCGAGCAGGACCTTGCGCTTAAGGTCCAATTCCTGCGCAGTTTCATAGCAGCGATAGACCCGGCCCGCAGCGACCAGCTTGGCAAATTGTGCCTCATAGAGATCGAACCGCGCCGACTGGCGTTCCTCCCCATCCCAATGCAGACCCAGCCAGGTCAGATCGGCCTTGATCGCCGCAACGTGCTCTTCGCGGCTGCGGTTGAGATCGGTATCATCAATCCGCAGCAGAAACCGCCCGCCAGCCTGCTTGGCCAACAGCCAGTTGTGCAACGCCGCGCGGACATTGCCGACGTGGAGCGTGCCGGTGGGCGAAGGGGCAAAACGGGTGGTGACGGTCATGGAGCGCCGTTAGCCTTCGCTGCCGTTGCTGTCACGCGCTGCGAAACGCATGGGTGATCGGATAACGCCGATCGCGCCCGAAATTGCGGGTGCCCAGCTTGACCCCCGGCGGGGCCTGGCGGCGCTTGTATTCGGCCACGTTGAGCAGGCGCTCGATCCGCACCACGGTCTCGCGTTCGAACCCTTCGGTGACCAGTTGATCGACGCTTTTCTCGTGCTCGACCAGCCCAAGCAGGATCCCGTCAAGCACCGGATAGGGCGGCAGCGAATCGGAATCCTTCTGGTCAGGGCGCAGCTCGGCCGAGGGCGGCCGGGTGATGATCCCTTCGGGCATTACTGGGCCATCCGGGCCCAACCCGATCTTGGGCTTGTGATTGTTGCGCCACTGCGAAATCGCAAAGACGGTCATCTTGTAGGCGTCCTTCAGCGGGTTATAGCCGCCCGCCATATCGCCATAGATCGTCGCATAGCCCACGCTCATCTCGCTTTTGTTGCCGGTGGTCAGCAGCATCGGCCCGAACTTGTTCGACAGCGCCATCAGCGTCACGCCGCGGATTCGCGACTGGACGTTTTCTTCGGTGATATCGACTTCGACAT
>VFKS01000175.1 GCA_009885425.1 Novosphingobium sp. | reverse complement strand
GGGTGATGAAGGACCTGACCACGACCTTCGCCAGCCACTACAAGGCTCACGTTTCGCTTGAAGGGATGCTGACCAAGGAAGCCGTGAGCGAATACAACGCGCGGCGGACCGGTGAAAAGTATCTGGTAGTGCCGTAACGGCGGCGGCTTGGCTCCTGCCGATTGACGGTACTTTGGCTTTGCCCTAGTCTGGGCACATAATCGGATCGCTTTCCGGCGCGACATTCTGCGCTGCCGGTGGGGAGACTGCTATGACCGATTTGCCCAGATTAGGCGGTGCACCATTCCTGACGGATGCCGGGCTTGAAACGTGCCTGATCTTTCACGATGGGTTCGAACTGCCGCAATTTGCCTCGTTCACTCTGCTGGACGATCCCGCCGGGGTCGAAGGCCTGACGGCCTATTACCGCAGGTTCCTCGCCCTGGCCGCCGCACACGGCGCCGGGTTTGTGCTGGATGCGCCAAGCTGGCGGGCGAGCCCTGACTGGGGCGCGGCACTAGGCTATGACCCAGTGCGCTTGGCCGCCGCAAACACCGCCGGGATCGAACTGATCGCCGGACTTCGCGCCGAATGCGATGGACATCAGGCCGTCGTTCTCAACCTGCCGGTCGGCCCGCGCGGGGACGGCTATGATCCTGGGACCATGATGAACGTAGCTGAGGCGCGGGCCTATCACGCCTGGCAGATCGGTGTGGCGGCTGATGCCGGGGCCGAAGTGATCACCGCGATGACCATGACCTATCTTGAGGAAGCACAGGGCATCGCCCTGGCCGCAGCCGACGCCGGGCTGCCAGCGGTCGTTTCTTTCACTGTCGAAACCGATGGCCGCCTGCCGACCGGCATGGCGCTGGCCGAAGCGGTCAAACGGACCGACGAAGCGGCGGGCGGAATCGCCTATCATATGATCAATTGCGCTCACCCATCGCATTTCGCCGACGTGCTGGACGATAGCGAACTGGCAGCAAGGATCGGCGGGTTGCGCGCCAACGCCTCGCGGATGAGCCATGCCGAACTGGACGAGGCGGCCGAGCTAGACGAAGGCAACCCGGATGAGCTGGGCCGCGATTATCGCGACTTGCTGAGCGCGTTGCCGCGTTTGTGCGTGCTGGGCGGCTGCTGCGGCACCGATCACCGCCATGTTGATGCTATTGCGCGCGAATGCCTGCCGCTGAGACGGGCCTAGCCCTTAGCCACCACGCTCTCAGGCAGTTCGGTGCCGAAGACCCGCTGATAGTATTCGGCCACCAGCATCCGCTCAGTCTCATCGCACTTGTTGAGGAACGAGAGGCGGAAGGCGAAGCCGGGATCTTTGAAGATCGCGGTGTTCTGCGCCCAGGTGATCACGGTCCGCGGGCTCATCACGGTGCTGATATCGCCGTTGATGAAGCCTTGCCGGGTCAGATCGGCCACCTTGACCATGTTGGCGACCATTTCTGGCGCGGCGCCTTCAGTCTTGGCCAGTACGATTTCGCTTTCAACCTGTGCAGGCAGATAGTTGAGCTGAACCACGATGTTCCAACGGTCCATCTGGGCCTGATTGATCGCCTGCGTGCCGTGATAGAGCCCGCTGGTATCGCCCAGCCCGACAGTGTTGGCGGTAGCGAACAGACGGAAGTTCGGATCAGGCCGGATCACCCGGTTTTGATCGAGCAAAGTGAGCTTACCTTCGGTTTCCAGCACGCGCTGGATTACGAACATCACGTCGGGGCGTCCGGCATCGTATTCGTCGAATACCAAGGCGACGGGGTGCTGGAGCGCCCAGGGCAGCAGCCCTTCGCGAAATTCGGTGACCTGCAAACCATCGCGCAACACGATCGCATCGCGCCCGATCAGGTCGATCCGGCTAATGTGCGCGTCGAGGTTGATCCGGACAGTGGGCCAGTTGAGCCGCGCGGCGACCTGTTCGATGTGAGTCGATTTACCGGTGCCGTGATAACCCTGCACGATCACCCGGCGGTTAAACGCAAACCCGGCTACGATTGCCAGCGTAGTGTCCGGATCGAACACATAGGCGCCGTCGACATCGGGGGTGCGCTCATCAGGCCGACTGAAGGCCGGAACCTGCATATCGATGTCAATCCCGAACACCTCGCGCACATCGACAGTGATGTCGGGCGCGGGCAGGACGGTTTTGTTGGCCGTGTCGAGTTGTGAGTTTTTATCGGTCATCGCGAAAAACCGCCTATACGCGCGCGGCCTAGGCTGCAACTGCCTTTGCGTGCCTTAGGGCGACAATTTCAACCGCACGGTTAAGCTGCGGCGATTTCGGTAAAGTCAGTTGCCCGGCAGGCACGGTCGCGGCCGTCGGATTTGGCGCGGTAGAGCGCGCTGTCGGCCAGCCGGTAAAGCCGCCGCCAGGCCTCGTCGCTATCGACTCGCCCTTCGGCATGACCCAGGCTGACCGTAACCCGCCAATCCAGCGGCATCTCGCAGCGCCGCACAGCTTCGAGCACCATTTCGGGGGGACATTCCGAAATCCGGCTCATCGGGATCAGCAGCGCAAACTCCTCGCCGCCCAGCCGCACCGCCAGGCTATCGGATGGGCGGATCATCTGGATCGTTTTGGCGACCCGGCGCAAGACATCATCGCCAGTATCGTGTCCCAGCTTGTCATTGATCGCCTTGAAGTGGTCGAGATCGATCAGCAGCAACCGATGCGGCTGAACCCGAGCTACCGCGAGAGCGATGAAGGACCGGCGATTGAGCAGGCCAGTCAAGGGGTCCGAATTGGCCAGCCGCAGCGCGGAACGCTCCCCGGCGCGGGCCTGATCGCGCTCGACCGAAAGTCCCCGCAGCCGGGCAACGATCAGCACGGTGGAGAGCAGCGATTCGATCGACAGCGCGATCAGGTTACCGTTGTCGAGCCAGAAGTTGTATTCAACCAACCCCATCGCGTGCCCGGCGCGAAACAGCGAAGCGATGATCGGCGCAGTCCAAGCCAGCACGAAGAACCAGAAATGCTGCGCTCGCGCACGCCAAGCCTGATACAAGAGCGGGAAGACCAGCCCCAACATAACGGTGCCAGCCCAGAAATAGATCCCGTCCAGCCATGACCCAAACCACGGAGCGAAAATCGCAAAAGCAACCGAATCGGCGATCATCAGAACCGAAAGCCAGTCGATTGCGCGGCGCAGCCCGTTTGAAAAAATATCGCGCCCGAAATAGTCGATCATGAACCGCAGCGCGGCCACCCCGGCGGGTATCAGCAGCAGGTAGTTGATCCGCAGCCGGTCGTTGTTGTCCATCCACGGCATCGCCAGCATCGCCGCCCCTGATGAGGTAAACGTATAGACCGCCAGCGCCGCCAGCATGATGCAATAGTATAGCTGGAACCGGTGCCGCAGTGCCCGCCACAGCGCGAGGTTATACGCCAGCAGGGCTAGCGAAAGACCAGCAAAACCGGCGTAGAGCGCGATCAACAAACTGTTGTGCTTTGCAGCCTCGCTACGTTTCAGCAGTTGCGGGCCCAGCAATACCCCGCGCCAGTTGGCGCTGCCCCGGGTTTCAACGTGTATCGCATCAAGCAGCGCGGCACGCGGCGGAACTTCGATCTGAAAGGTTGACCCGATCACTATGAACTTTGCCGCTTCGGCCGACGAGAACTCAACCGCAGTTGTGGTCCCGTCAACGTAGTGGAAGATCACCCGCTGCCAACCCTGCCAGACGCTGGAATGGCTGAAGACCAGCGGATCATCGGGGCTTGAAGTCAGCGGCGCAAAGCGCAGTTGGACTGCGAAATCGCCGCTGCCAAAGTTGGTCTGCTTGGACGTGCAATCATAGCTCGCGGTTTCGCGGACCAGGCTTTCGGCATTGCTTGCGGCGGGATCGAGTTTGGTCAGGCAGGCCTTGAGCGGTACTGCAGCTGCGGCAGGCACAGCCAGACCAAGCGCAAACAGCGCGGTCAGCCAGATCAGCCAGAATCTGCCAATCGGACCCTGCATTTTTCCCGACTAACCTCTTCAGGCAAAGATCGGGTTAACAGATAGGGCTTTGCAATGCATGCCGACCAGTCGGTAAGTATGTCATCAATGATCCCGAATAAACCTCTCCGGCCCGCCCCGTGATCGCCCGTGACAAACTGCTGGAAGCGGCGGCTAAGCTGATCCGCACCAATGGCTATTCGGCGACTTCGGTCGATCAACTGTGCGGCGAAGCGGGTGCGACCAAGGGGGCATTCTTTCACCACTTTGCCTCGAACGAGGCGCTGGGCCTGACCACGGCGCCGCATTGGTCGGCCAACACCGGGGCGGTTTTTGCCGAGACGCCGTTCGATGGCAAGCGGATGATCTGGGGCGGTTTTACGCCTGTAATGAATATGAAGGGATAGAGTGATGACCAACCAGCACGGCGATTTCATCTGGTATGAACCGCTGACCAAAGAGGCCGATGCATCCATGGCATTTTGCGTTGCAGTTTTCAGCTGGCCCTATGGTGGCAGCGATAACTATCGCGAGATCCAGACAGGCGACGTGCTCATGGTCAGAGGACAATGAGCGAGCTCTCCTTTGCGCGCTGTGCCTGTGGCCAGGTGGAATGTCAGGTTACCGGCGCGCCATTTCTGAGCGCGGTCTGTTATTGCGATGATTGCCAGAATGCTGCCCGCAATATCGAACGCGCCGGTCAAGGCCCGCCGGTTGCGGAGCCCGATGGGGGAACTGCCCTGTGCCTGATCAGAGATGACAATTTTCGGATCTCACGGGGAGCTGAATTGCTCCAACCTTACCGTCTTGATCCGGCATCGGCCACAAGCCGGATGGTCGCATCGTGCTGCAACGCGGCGATGTTTTTGACATTCGCCGATGGCCGGTTCTGGAAGTCGATCATGATAAACCGGATGGTCCCGCCCGGCCTCGCAATCGAAATGCGGCTGTGTACACGGTTTCGCACGAGCAATTTGCCATGGCCGGACGCAGCGCCGCGGCATGGCAAATTTCCACTTTCAGCCTTTCTGAAAGTTGGACGGCAATGGCTCAACATGAAAATGGGACGCTGAGGCTAGACGCTTGGCGATCCTTCTCGCCCCGCCCCCGGTCAAGCGCTGTGTTGACGATGCGCCCCGCTTTCGCCACTTCTGCCCGCTCGGCGCGCCCGAATGTGACTAACCCAAGGACATCCCAATGCACGAACTCGCCGTTACCCGCCTGATTGCCGCTTCGCCTGCCAAGGTCTGGGACGTGATGGTCAACCGCACCAACGAATGGTGGTGCCCCAAGCCGTGGCGCGCCGAAGTGCTTTGGGGCGCGCGTCAGCCTGGCTGCCAGACCGAAGCGACGATGTTTGGTCCCGATGGCGAAGTGAACAAGCACCCCGGCCACATGCTCGCTTGGGACGAGGGTAGCCGCTTTGCGATCACCGATGCGATTGTCGGCGATCTGGAACCGTCCGGCCCGTTCATGCTGGGCATCTGGGAGATTGAGGCTGAAGGTGACGGTACCCGCTACACCGCCCGCGCCCGCCACTGGACCGCCGAAAGCAAGGCGCACCACCTCGAAATGGGCTTTGTCGAAGGCTGGGGGGTCTGCGCTGACCAGCTCAAGGATCTGTGCGAAGCCTGAGCGATCAGGCAAACGCCGCCGCGCGGCGCAGCAACTGATAGGCTTCGACCGCCGCCTGCAACCGCGTTTCAAAGCTGCGGTCGCCGCCGTTGCGATCGGGATGGTACTTACGGACCAGTTGTGAATAGCGGCTGCGCAAATCGTGGCGGGTCGAATCGAGGCCGAGGCCGAGCACATCGAGCGCGCGGCGTTCTTCCGGAGTCACGGCGCGGCCATCGCTGCGCTGGCTGGGCATTTTGGCCCGCGCGCGCTTCGCAATAGCTTCCAGCGGATCGGAAAAATCGGCCCAGCGCGGGGCCTGATCGATCCCGGCGGTGGGCGAAAAGGCCCGGGTCTGGCGGTCCCAACCGTGGATCGGATGCTGCGCGGCCATGATCTCTTCGGCGTTCATGCCGTCGAACCAGTCATAACCGGCGTTGAACTGGCGGACGTGATCGAGGCAGAACCAGCGGTAATCCCCCGGCCCGTCAAAACTGGGCCCGCGCGGCCCGGGCGCGCGGAATTCGCCCGGCTCGTCGCACCCCGGCCAATCGCATAGCCGCCGCTGGTCACCGACCCGTCCATGAAATCGATCGTTCTTCACCCCTTCCCCATGGCAATTGTTCGGTTAGAAGGAAAGCCATGACCACACCTGTTGCAGCCGAAATCGAAGCCCTGCTGACCGCCGCCTTCGCCCCCACACGCCTGGCCGTGATAAACGACAGCGCCAAGCACAGCGGACACAGCGGGGATGACGGCTCGGGCGCGTCGCACTTCACGGTGGAGATCGAAAGCGCTGCCTTTGTCGGGGTCTCAAGATTGCAACGCCAACGCTTGGTCAATGCCGCGCTGGGTGACATTCCGGGCGGGCGCGTCCATGCGCTTGCGGTCAAGGCACGGGCGCCGGGGGAATAGGGAGAGATCATGACTTTTGCAGGACAAACCGCTTGGATCACGGGCGCATCTTCGGGAATTGGCGCGGCGATGGCGCGAGCTTTGGCAAAGCAAGGCGCACGATTGGTGCTGTCGGGGCGAAACGAAGCTGCACTCGCCGAAGTTGCGGCGGACTGCGGCGATGTGCTGATTCTGCCGTTTGAAACGACTGACAATGCCGCAATCGCTCCGGCGGTGGAGCAGGCTTGGAACTGGTCCGGCGGGATCGATCTGCTGGTCAATAACGCCGGAATTTCGCAGCGTAGTCTGGCGCAGGAAACCGATTATTCGGTCTATGAACGGGTCATCGGCGTCGATCTGCTGGCCCCGATTGCGCTGACGCAGGCGCTG
>VFKS01000130.1 GCA_009885425.1 Novosphingobium sp. | reverse complement strand
GATCATCTCGATACGCTGAGCATTGATAACCACGCGGTGCGTGATGGCCAGATTGCGCGGCTTAAGAAGATGCGCAGCGAGCGCGATGAGGCGAAGTGTCAGGCGGCTTTGAAGGCGCTGACTGCGGGGGCCAAAAATCCTCCCCGGAACGGGGAGGGGGACCGCGCCGAAGGCGTGGTGGAGGGGTCGAGACCTCTCGGCAAAAGCAGCGCTGCAGGCGAGGTCTCGACCCCTCCGTCAGCGCCCCAAGAAAAGGGGGGCACTGCCACCTCCCCGTTCCGGGGAGGATCAAACCTCCTCGCGCTCGCCGTCGATGCCGCCCGCGCCCGGGCTTCGCTGGGCGAAATCTCCGACGCGATGGAAGTGGTGTTTGGCCGCTATGCGACCCAGCCGGTCCCGGTCACGGGCATCTACGGCAAGGCCTATGCCGAGGACACGCGCTATGCCCAGGTGATCGAAGGCGTCGCCGCCGTCGCCCGCCGCCTTCAGCGCGATCCGCGCCTGCTGGTCGCCAAGATGGGCCAGGACGGCCACGATCGCGGTGCCAATGTGATCGCCAGTGCCTTCAGCGACATGGGCTTTGACGTGACCAGCAGCCCGCTGTTCCAGACCCCGCAGGAAACGCTGGCGATGGCACTGGAAAAGGACGTCGACGCGATCGGTGCCTCGTCGCTCGCCGCCGGGCACAAGACGCTGATTCCCGAACTGATCCGGCTGCTGCGCGAGGCCGGCCGCGCCGATATCAAAGTCGTCGCCGGCGGCGTGATCCCGCCGCAGGACTATGACTTTCTGCGCGAGGCCGGGGTTCAGGGGATCTACGGGCCGGGCAGCAACGTGGTTGAATGCGCGGCGGACATGCTGCGGCTGCTGGGGCACAATATGCCACCTATTGATCAAGCGATTTAGGGAGAGCCGCGCATGAGCATTCCGCCCAAAGCCTATCTCATCGCCGAGATCGACGTGCACGATCCTGCCGGCTTTGAAGCCTATCGCGCGGAAGTGGCGCCATTGATTGCTGCCTATGGCGGTCGCTATCTTGTGCGCGGCGGGGCTGTAACGCCGCTCGAAGACGCAGCGCCGACCGCGCGGGTTGTCGTGCTGGAATTTCCCGATCTTGAAACAGCGCAGCGTTTCTGGTCGTCCGAAGACTACGCGCCCGTCGCCGCGATCCGCCACCGCACAACGCATTCCCGTATTTACATGATTGAAGGCGTGCTTCCCTGATGTTCAAAAAAATCCTCATCGCCAACCGTGGCGAAATCGCTTGCCGGATCATCAAGACCGCGCGGCGGATGGGTATTCAGACCGTCGCGGTTTACTCCGACGCTGATGCGCGCGCACCGTTTGTGGCGATGGCGGATGAAGCCGTTCACATCGGACCGTCGCCTGCTGCGCAAAGCTATCTGATCGCCGACAAGATCATCGCGGCGGCCAAGCAGACCGGGGCTGAGGCGGTGCATCCGGGTTATGGCTTCCTGTCCGAACGCACCAGCTTTGCCGAGGCGCTGGCCAAGGAGGGGATCGCGTTTATCGGCCCGCCGGTGAACGCGATTGCCGCGATGGGCGACAAGATCGAGTCCAAGAAGCTGGCGCTGAAGGCGGGCGTCAATGTCGTCCCCGGCTTTGTCGGTGAGATTGACGATACCGAGCACGCGGTGCGGATTTCGGCCGAGATCGGCTATCCGGTGATGATGAAGGCCAGCGCGGGCGGCGGCGGCAAGGGGATGCGGCTGGCCTATTCCGAGGCCGATGTTCGCGAAGGCTTCGAGGCGACCAAGCGCGAGGGGCTGAACAGCTTCGGCGACGACCGCGTGTTTATCGAGAAATTCATCCTGAACCCGCGCCATATCGAAATCCAGATACTGGGCGATCAGCACGGCAATATCCTGTATCTGAACGAACGCGAATGTTCGATCCAGAGGCGGCACCAG
>VFKS01000077.1 GCA_009885425.1 Novosphingobium sp. | reverse complement strand
GCGATGGGCATGACCGCAGTGGGCCGTGCCGCTGGTGAAGTGGTTAAGGACGTTCGCGACCAGTTCAAGAACAACCCCGGTATCATGACCTACGAGACCAAGCCTGACTACGCCCGCACGGTCGATCTGGTGACCAAAGCGGCGATTAAGGAAATGATCGTGCCGTCGCTGCTGCCTGTCGCTGCACCGATCGTGGTCTACTTCGTGATCACCGCTGTGGCGGGTCAGGCCAACGGCTTTGCCGCACTCGGCGCGCTTCTGCTTGGCGTGATCGTTGGCGGGCTGTTCGTTGCCATCTCGATGACCTCGGGCGGCGGCGCCTGGGACAATGCCAAGAAGTACATTGAAGACGGCAACCACGGCGGCAAGGGCTCTGAAGCCCATAAAGCTGCCGTGACTGGCGATACTGTGGGCGATCCGTACAAGGATACCGCTGGCCCCGCCGTCAACCCGATGATCAAGATCACCAACATCGTGGCGCTGCTGCTGCTGGCCGCGCTGGCTGCACACTAAGCACCTGCCTTATGGTGAAGCGAAACCCCGCTCGGAGCGATCCGGGCGGGGTTTTCGTTTGATCTGAACCATTGAACAGTTGCGCCCTGAAACCAAGGCATTAGACTCCCTCTATTCATTCCGCCCAATGAGCGGAAAAGGGGAGAATTCCAACGTGAAGTCGTTCCGCAAATTGATTGGCGTGACCATAGCAGTTTCGCTTTGCCTGCCGCTTGCAATTCCCGCCACGGCGCAATCCGGCAAGCCTGCCGACATTGTGGTCAAGGGCATCAAGGGCCGGGTACCGACCGAAGTGTTCGGCAAACGCCCGTTCATGCGCTCGCCAACGATTTCGCCCGATGGCACAAAGATCGCCGTGATGATGAGTGCCGACGGGATCGACAATCTGGGAATCGTCGATCTGGGTAAGCCGGGCAATAAGCCCAGGTTTTTCGCCCGGGCCGAGGAATTTCGCGAAGCCGGTGACCGCACGATCGGTTCGTGGCAGTGGGTCGGCAATCGCACGGTAATTTTTACCCTCGCTTCTCGCGAAATCGCGTTCGGACAGCGGGTCGATATCTTACGTTATGTGTCCTATGATCTGGAAACGGGCAAACTGACCCCGCTGGCCTGGGAAGGCGCATCGGGCAGTAACATCGCAATCCTCCACCGTGACCACATCAAGGAACGGGTGCTGATGCAGCGCGCCTCGTTCCGCAACGATCAACAGGCTTTCCAACCTGAAGTGATCGAACTTGATGTGCGCAACGGCAAGTTTACGACCGTCCAGCGCCCCAATGTGATGGTCGGTCGCTGGATCGCCGATGGCAAGGGCGTGATCCGCGCCGGGATTGGCGGCAACGACGATGGCAAGTTGCGCTTTATGTATCGCAGCAATGCCAGCGAACAGTTCAAAACGGTCTCGAATGAAAAGGACGCCACCTACACCGGCGCCCAGATCACCCCCGATATCTTCACCGATGAACCCGACGTCGCCTATGCCACCAGCAACAAGGACAATTATCGCCGGGTCTACAAGATCAACCTGCGGACGATGGAAGTGATCGGCAAGCCGGTGTTTGAAGCAATCAACCACGATGTCGATGGTGTTGTCCCGAGCAAGGATGGCAACCAACTGCTGGGGGTACGCTACACCACCAACAAGCAGCGCACCTTCTGGCTTGATCCGCGTCTGCGTGAAATCCAGAAGTTCTTTGATGAGGATTTCGGCCCGGCCAATGCCCGTATCATGAGCGCCAATGACGCCTATACCAAACTGGTGGTGTTCATCGCCAAGCCTTCTGAACCTGGCGGTTATTACATCTACGATACCGAAAGTGGTCAGCTTTCTGTCTTGGGCTTCTTTCATCCTGTGCTGCAGGATGCCGATATGAATCCGACCGAGACGATCCGTTACAAGGCATCGGACGGGATGGAAATCCCTGCAATCGTGACCTATCCGCGCCACCGCCCGCATCGCAAGAACTTGCCGGTGATCGTGATGCCGCATGGCGGTCCGTTTGGTGTTCGTGATGATGAGGCGTTCGGCTTTTTCCCCTGGCATCAGGCGATGGCCGAACTGGGTTATGTCGTGATCCAGCCCAACTATCGCGGATCGGGCGGTTATGGCAAAAAGTTCGTCCTCGAAGGCCGCAAGCCGGATGGTTACGGCCTGCGGATGCAGGACGATCTCAACGACGCGCTGAGCTGGTTCGGCGCAACCGGCCTGATCGACCCCAGCCGCGCCTGCATTATGGGCTGGTCCTACGGCGGCTATGCCACGGCCCGCGGGGCACAGCGTGATGCCAAGGTCTGGAAATGCGCGATTGCTGGTGCCGGGGTCTATGACTTTCCGATGATGAAAGCCTTCGATCTAGGCGCGTTTGGCGGCTTTGGGGCCAATTTCCAGGCCACGTCGGACAATCTGGTCGCAATCTCTTCGGCCCGTAACACCGATGGCCCGTGGGCGCCGATCCTGATTGTTGCCGGGGTCCGGGATGCGCGCATTCCGATCAGCCAATCGCGCACGCTGGTTTCGCGGCTCAAAAGCTCGGGCAAGAAAGAGGGTAGCGACTTCCGCTATATCGAGCAGCCCAAAGGCACGCATAATCTTCCCTATGAAGAGGTGCACATCGAATGGTTGGTCGAATCCGAAAAGTGGGCAGACCGGTTCAACCCGGCCTATGTCGCAACGGATGTGGACTTTGCTCGCAAGCCGAACATTGATCCGCGGTTCAAGACCAGCGCAACTGCTGCAGCACCCAAACCCGCGCGATAGACCCGCGCGTTAGCCATTCTTTGGCACTTATCGGCTAAACCCCTTGCGTGTCGGCGATTTCCGCCGGTCATGCAGGGGGTTTTTGCTTGGCTACTGCAGCCGAACCGGCAGCGCTGCCAGATACCGCGCGGGGCACTGCTCCGGGCGGCGCGGCGCTTGTCGGCACGGCCCGCGCAGTCGCCTGGACCACGATGGATGCTCCCGAAGCCCGCCATGCCTGGGATGCTTTGGCGCTTTGTGCGAGCGAGCCCAATCCGTTCCATGAAAGCTGGTATCTGCTCCCCG
>VFKS01000535.1 GCA_009885425.1 Novosphingobium sp. | reverse complement strand
CGATGGTCGATGCGCCCGTTTCGGGCGGGATCGCGGCGGCCAATGGCGGCACGTTGACTTTCATGGTCGGCGGTTCTGACGAGGCCTTCGCGCGCGCCGATCCGATCCTCTCCGCAATGGGCAAAGCGGTGATCCACGCCGGGGCCAGCGGTGCGGGCCAAGCGGCCAAGATCTGCAACAACATGATCCTGGGCGCGGCGATGATCGCTACCTGCGAAGCTTTTGCGCTCGCCGAAAAGCTCGGGCTCGATCTGCAAACCTTCTACGACATCTCCAGCAAGGCATCCGGCCAATCATGGTCGATGACCAGCTATTGCCCGGTCCCCGGCGTTGGCCCGGCCAGCCCGGCGGACAATGATTATCAAGGCGGGTTCGCCGCCGCGCTGATGCTGAAAGACCTCAAGCTGGCACTGGAAGCTGCTCACGGCGTCGGGGCCAATGTGCCGATGGGGACACGCGCGCAGCAGCTCTATGAAGAGTTCACCGCAGCGGGTAACGGCGGCATGGACTTCTCGGGCATCATCAAGACGCTCTGAGCCAGGCCTGAAAGGCACGATGAGCCGCCACCATTCCATGATGCCCTTCCTGGCCGTATTGGCCGGGATCGCCAGCTTTTCCGTGATGGACGGCCTGATGAAGGGCGCCAGTCTGGAAGTGGGCGCCTATAACGCGATGCTGTGGCGATCGCTGCTGAGCGCGGTGGTGATGCTCCCGATTTGGATGCTGAGCGGCGGGATCTGGCCGCGCGGGGCGCTGTTGCGGCTCCACGCCGTTCGTGGGCTGAACAGCGCGGCGATGGCGACCAGCTTTTTCTGGGGGCTGAAGTATCTGCCACTCGCCGAGGGCATGGCGATATCATTCATCGCGCCGCTGATCGCGCTCTATCTGGCGGCAGTGCTGCTGGGCGAGAAGATCAGCGGCAAGGCAATTTTCGCCTCCCTGCTGGGGTTGGGCGGCGTGGTGGTGATCGTCAGCGCACGACTGGGGCAAGGCGGTTACAGCACCGATGCCGCCTGGGGGATCGCTGCGATTCTGGCATCGGCGGTGCTCTATGCCTGGAACCTGATCCTGCAGCGGCAGCAAGCGCAATTGGCCGATCCCAAGGAAGTCGCGACCTTCCAAGCCGTCTGCACCAGCCTGTTCCTCGGGCTGCTAGCGCCGTGGTTGGCGCAATTCCCAGCGCTGTCGGCCTGGACCAATATCGCCGGGTCAGCGGTGCTGGCGACAGTATCGCTAATGCTGATTTCATGGGGCTATGCCCGTGAAGAAACGCAGGTGCTGTTGCCGCTGGAATACACCGCGTTCATCTGGGCGGCCTTGATCGGCTGGTTCATGTTTGATGAGGGGCTGTCTCTGCCAACCGTGGCCGGAGCCGTGCTGATCGTGATCGG
>VFKS01000170.1 GCA_009885425.1 Novosphingobium sp. | reverse complement strand
GGGTGCGCTGCTGGACCCGCTCGATCGCCGCCTCGGCAGTCAGCCCGGAATCGATCGCCTCGATGATCCGGCGGCTCCAGCCCTCGTCGTAAGCGAACATCTTGTAAGTCTCGAGCACCTCATCATGCTCGCCGCCGACGCCGAATTCGGCCTGGCTGGCCATCCGGTCGATCTGCTCGCGCATCTTGTCAAACGCGAGGTAGACCCGGCTGAGCTCCGCATCGCGGTCTTCGGCCATGACGTGTTCGATCGTGATCCGCGGCTGGTGATAGACTGCGTTGCCGACCGCCAGCCCCTTGACCAGCGCAAGGCCGCTCAGCCGCACCGGCCCGGTTTGCTGCGGGCTGAGCGCGGTCTGCTCATCATCGACCAACCCGGCGCCCGCGATCAGTTCGGACAGGACCATCGCGACGGTTTGCAGGGCCTCGATCTCAACCTCTTCATAGCGGCGCGGATCGGCGTGCTGGACGCACAGCACGCCCACCGCGCGCTCGCGCCGGACAATCGGCACCCCGGCAAACGAATGGAACTTTTCCTCACCCGTTTCGGGCCGGTACGAAAAGTCCGGGTGCGCGGTCGCCTCGGCCAGGTTGAGCGTTTCGATATTGTCGGCAATCGTTCCGACCAGCCCTTCGCCAATCCCCATCCGCGTGACGTGGACTGCTTCCTGCGCCAGCCCTTTGGTGGCGAACAGTTCGAGCATCCCTTCGCGCAGCAGGTAGATCGAGCAGACCTCGCTATCCAGCCCCTCGCCGATCACTTCGACTACGGTGTTCAGTTTGGCCTGCACATTGCTGCGACTGGCCATCACATCGTGGAGGCCAGTCATGATGGTGCGGGCGGCGGCGACGGCGTTGGTGACGGTCATGGACGCATGCCTAACCCAAAGCGCGAGCCAAGGGAACGCGCACGGACACGCCGCAAACGAATTTGTTTTGGCGGAGCGGGCTGGCTAGGCGAGGTCGGGCGGGTGCCCGACCTCGCCGCAGGTCAGCTAGATATGCGCCAGCACCTCCTTGATCCGCAGCTTTCGCTTTTTGAGCGACTGGACGATCGACAAGTCAGGCGCCGGGCGGGTCAGTTCTTCGGCAATCTGACGTTCCAGACCGGCGTGTTTGAACTGCAAGGCGCTGACATGTGGTTGTTCCATAGGGGATTCTCCTAGTGTTAGCCCCCTCGGGCTGCGGGTCCCACTGGCTCCCGACTCGAAATCCAGCGGGGACTGCAATTGTCATCGAAGCATATTAAGGTTAGCTTGCGAAGCACCTTGTTGCAGCCCTGCGGCAAGGCGATTGCAGGCCGCGACAAAACGGATGTTTGGAGAGCCGATGTTTGGAGAATTGGCGCGTGAATGAAGAAGAGCTGCGCAAGCGGCTGGACCTGCTGCGGACCGAACACCGCGATCTGGACGCCGCGATCGATGCGCTGACCGGCGCAGGATCGACCGACCAACTCCAGATCGCCCGGCTGAAAAAGCGCAAACTGAAACTGCGCGATCAGATCGCCATGGTGCAGGACTACCTGATCCCCGATATTATTGCGTAATTGGCTGGGTGCGGTCGGCCCCTCCGGGCCTCCCTTGGCCTGGCCGGCCCGCTCCCCCGGCCCAACCACCCACAGGGTAACCTTTAATGGGTGGTTGGGCCGGGGGAGCGGGCCGGCCAGGCCAAGCTGATCGCGGAGGCGATCTGCGCACCACACAAAAACGCCCCCAATCGGGACAGTCCCGAAATGGTGTGGCAAACTATCCCTACCGCCGTTGGCAAGCGCCGCTACCCACGCCTATCGGGATGCCAGACATGAGCAGCCCGGCCAGCATCAATCCCCGGATCATCGAGGGACTCTATTGCGAAGCGCTTGTCCTAGCGGACGAAGTGCGAGCGGCGTTTGCCTTGTCCGGACGGCTCGATCCCCCGGCGAACGAGGATGAGGCGCAGGTCGCGCTTAGCTGCGAGGCGCTGCGGACTACCACCCGGATGATGCATTCGGTCGCCTGGCTGCTCAACCACCGGGCCTATTTCGCCGGTGACCTCAGCGAATTCCAGCTGCGCCGCCACGGCCGGTTGGCCGATTTCCCCGAGGCCGAGCTGCACCGCCTGACCCTGATCGACCGCCCGACCCGCGAACTGATCCAGGCCACCGAGCGCTTCCACGCCCGCCTCAAACGGCTCGACAGCGGTTGGCGCGAACGCGACGCATCCCAGCCCAGCGCGATTGCGGCACTGCGCGAACGGCTGGGCGCACAGGTACGCAGTTAGCAAGCTCTAGCTGTGGAGCGCGTCGACCCGCGCCTTGTCGCGGTGGAACCAGTGCCCGGCCAGATAGAAGGCCGGCAGCGCCAGCATCGATACCAGCGACATGGTCAGCGCCGCGCTGCTGTAAGGCTGCGGATCGCCGGCGCTGCGGAACACATCGATCAGCGCGCCGGTCGCGGTGATCCCGATGCCGAGGCCGACCGCGTTGACGCACAGGATATTGAACGCCACCACCGTCGCCCGCGACGAAGGCGGCGAAAGCTCCTGAATGGTAGAGACCGACGGGCCATAAAAGGCGCAGAGCAGAAAGATCCCCGCGCCGATCCCCGGCACGAACCACACCGAGTCCGCCGGAACGATCCGGAAGGCCAGGGTCAGCGGGGCCAGCGCCAGGAACATCCAGAACAACAGCATCGCCCGGCCCGATTTGCGGGTGCGGTACCACCAGTCCCCGGCAAAGCCGCCGAACAGGCTGCCCGCGACTCCGGCCACCACGGTCATGAACCCGGTCAGCTTGGCAATCTCGGCCCGTTCATAGCCGCGCTCCTGAACGAACCACAATTGGTCGAATGCCGCCGCGCCAACCGCGATGTGCAGCGCCACCCCGCCCGCGATGATCATGCACAGCGCCGGCGATTGCCGCAGCGCCCCGCCCAGCACCCGCATATGCCCGCGCCAGCCAGGGCCGTGGCTGTGGGTCTGCGGCTTCACCACCCGATCATCGCGCACCAGCCACATCAGCGCCGCCAGCACCAGGCCAATCCCGCCGAGCAGGTAGAAGCAATTGCGCCAGCCAATCGTCGGCCCGAGATAGCCCGCCACCAGCAGGCTGGCCCCCGCCCCGATCGGCACGCCGAGGTAATAGAGCGCCATCGCCAACCCGAGCTGTGATGGTTTGAACCGGTCCGCCACCAAAGATGCCGCCGCCGGGGTCAGCGCGGATTCGCCCACGCCAATCAAGGCCCGCGGCAAGGCCATCGAGACAAACCCCTTGGCCGCGCCGCTCGCTGCGGTCAGCAACGACCAAAGCGCAATCGCCAGCGCGATCAGCCGCCCGCGGTGCGTCCGGTCAGCCAGCACCCCCATGAACAGCCCGGCCACCGCATAGAAGATGATGAAGAACAGCCCGGTGAGCAGGCCAAACTGGGTATCGCTCAGCCCCAGCTCAGGCTTGATGAAATTGGCAAAGCTGGGCAGCAACTGGCGATCGACGAAGTTGAGCACGTTGATCACGGTCAGCAGCGCCAGCAGCCCCCAGGGCGACGCGGACGATCCTTCCGATGCTTGAGGGCCAGTGGCAGACATCGGCGCGCTCTCCTGCTTTGTGCTTTGCGCCATGGTGGAGCAGGCGAGCGGCGATGCCAAGTGGGAAAGGTGCGGGCGCCAAAACACAAAGCGGGGACGCGCTATTGCGTGTCCCCTTGCAACGGTCTGGCCAGTTAAATCGGGTGTCCAAGGGCATCGGTTTTAAATGACTGGGTCTTGAACTTGTTCAGAAATGCCACGATCCGGCCGTCGCTTTTCTCGATGATGGTGGCACCGTCCTGCCAGATCGCATTTTCGGCCGAAAAGTTGCTGTTGATTGGATCGCCTTGGTTCTGGTGAATGTTGTGCACGCCAAATCCATTCGTGAACGGCTCACCAAAAACATAACAGCGCACGGCCTGGTCAAGCACACCTTCGAGAGCTGTCAATGCCTGGAAACCGGTGCCAGATTGCCACGGCGGATTCCATCGGATTACGCGCAGCAGCCAGGCAAGGCAGCTATCATATCTGACATTCCAGATCATAACCGGGGGATGCAGAACCGCAGAGCGAATATAGTCCAGCGCGCCTGATGACTCGTTGGAAGGCAGTAAGTGCCAGCCATCCGCCATGGCCCGGATCGGTGCGAAATCCTGTTGCCGCAAAGTTACGACTCGCCATTGAATTCCATCGGGCATGCCCGCCGGATCGACATCGATGGCACATCGGAAGTTGTTCGTTCCAGCCCGGACAATCAGATTTCCGTGATAATAACGGCCAGCATTATCCGGATTGTCGCGGAAGTAATCCTGTTTGCTTCCGATGACCAATCCGTATCCGTGACTAAGTCCCATCGAATCTCTCCG
>VFKS01000379.1 GCA_009885425.1 Novosphingobium sp. | reverse complement strand
CTGGTCGGGCAAAAGGTCGCGATCGTCAGCGCCAAGGCCCAGACCACGCGGGCCCGGCTGATGGGGATCGCGCTCGCCAAGACCGGCAGCGCCGCAACCCAGATCATCCTGGCCGATACCCCCGGCCTGTTCGAACCCAAGCGCCGGCTCGACCGGGCGATGGTCAGCGCAGCCTGGGGCGGCGCGGCAGAGGCCGATGCGATCCTGCTGGTGGTCGATGGCCGCAAGAAGAAGCTCGATTATCTCGAGCCGATCCTGAACAGCCTGAAGGACCGCCCGGAACGCAAAATTCTGGTGCTCAACAAGGTCGATGAAGTGGCCAAGGAACCGCTGCTGGTCAGCGCTCAGGCGCTCGCCGGGCCGGACGAAGACGGCAAGGCCCCGTTTGACGAGGTGTTCTTCATTTCGGCACTGACCGGTGACGGCGTGCCCGAACTGAAGGAGCGGCTGGCGGCGCTGATGCCCGAAGGCCCCTGGCACTATCCCGAAGATCAGGTCTCAGACGCCAGCGAACGCCTGCTGGCCTGCGAAATCACCCGCGAACAGCTCTACCGCCAGCTGCATGACGAGCTGCCCTATGACAGCACCGTCCGCCCGGAAAGCTACACCCACCGCAAGGACGGCTCGGTCGAAATCCACCAGCAGATCATCATCGCCCGCGACAGCCAAAAGGGCATCGTGCTAGGCAAAGGTGGCTCAAAACTGAAGTCAATCGGCGAAGCCGCGCGCAAGGAACTGGGCGAACTGCTCGGCGTAACGGTCCACCTGTTCATCCACGTCAAGGTCGATGAAAAGTGGAGCGACGACAAGGAGATCTACGAGGAACTGGGGCTGGAGTGGGTTAAGTGAAGGAGGTTCCGGCGCTCGACGTCGAACTGACTCACCGCGAAGTCATCGCCGCCAACGCCGAACTGGGCCGGAAATCGGCGCTCTCGCCAACGCTCTACTTGCTGGTGATGGCGCTGGTTTTCATTGGCGCGATGGAAACCGGTCTGTCGCTCGCCTTCATGATCAGCCAAAACATCGCCTTGCCGTGGATGGTTCTGGTGCACCAGTTATTGTCGACGGCTCTGCCCGCCCTGCTGTTCCTGTTCGGGCTGTGGGCAGTGAACAACACCTACAACCGGATCGCCGCCGAGCGTAGTGCCCGGACGGTTTCCGCGCTCGGCACGCCAGACAGCGTTGCAGCGACATTTACGGTCGAAGATGCAGGCTTCCGGCTCAGCACGCCGCGCGGCGAATGGCTGGCAATGTGGATCAGCATCAATCGAGTCATACAGACCAGCGACGGCTGGGTTGTCGCCAATGATCTGGGCAGCCTGTTTGTGCCCAGGCGAAGCTTTGCAGACACCGATCAGGAACGCGCCTGGGTAAAGGCCATACTTGTGCGAATACCTGCGGCCGCCAGGACTGCTAGCGAAGGCGCGCGCAGGTTTGGCGATATCCCGGGCTAACGCAACTTCGCGATCCCGATCCCGTCGTCCTTGGCGCGTTCTTTGGTCGATTCCTCGCTGCGGTTCAGCGCTTTGGCGATTTCCTTGAGGCCCTTGCCCTTGCCGGCAAGAGTGCGCAGCTTGGCGACTTCGTCGCTATTCCAAGGCTGGCGGTGACGGGTGAAAATTTCGGCCATGGGGATGGTTAGCGCAGAAGAACCCCTCCGTCACGCGCGATGCGCGCGCCACCTCCCCATCGCGAGTCGATGGGGAGAATCAAACCAAGGTTGCGTCAGTGTCTCCCCATCGACTTGCGATGGGGAGGTGGCCCGAAGGGGCGGAGGGGCCTTATGCTTTTTTCTTCGCCGCCGCTTTCTTCTTGGGCGCGGCCTTCTTCTTAGCCGGAGCCTTGCGGCCGCCCTTCTTCGCGGGGCCCTTGGCGGCGCGTTCGGTGATCAAGACGATCGCTTCTTCCATCGTCAGGTCTTCGGGCGCCTTGTCGCGCGGGAGGGTGGCGTTGGTGGTGCCGTCAGTCACGTACGGGCCGTATCGACCCGCCATCAGTTTCATCTCGCCGCCCGATTCCGGATGCGGGCCAAAGGTGTTGAGCGGTTCCGCTGCAACGCGCGCGCCGCGCCCGCCGCCTGCCGCCGCTTCGGCCAGTTTGGTGACCGCGCTGTTCATGCCGGTTTCAAACACATCCTCGGTCGAACGCAGCTTGGCGTATTTGCCATTGTGCGCGAGGTATGGGCCGTAACGTCCTATAGACGCAGTGATAACTTCACCCGTTTCGGGATGCGCACCAATCTCGCGCGGCAGGCTCAGCAGCTTGACCGCCCAGTCCAGATCAAGCTCTGGAATATCCTTGGGGATCGAGCTGCGCGCTGCTTCCTTGCCGCTGCCCATCTCGATATAGGGGCCAAACCGGCCGACCTTGCGCATGATCGGTTCACCCGTTTCAGGATGCTTGCCAATCTCGCCGCTTTCCCCGCCTTCAGCCGCGCCGCCCTGCGCAAACTTGCGGGTGAACTTGCATTCGGGATAGTTGGCGCAGGCCACGAAGGCCCCGAACCGGCCGCCGCGCAATGCGAGGCGTCCGCCGGTGCGGCTTTCGGTTTCGCACAGCGGGCATTTGCGCGGGTCGGATCCGTCTTCTTTCGCAGGAAACAGGAAGTCAGAGAGGTACTCGTCCAGCGCTTCGGTCACTTCCGAAGGCTTGCGCTCCATCACCTCGTCGCTCTTGGGCTTGAAGTCCTTCCAGAACTTGGCGAGCAACACCTTCCAGTTCTCGCGCCCATCCGAGACGATGTCGAGCTCGTCTTCCATGCTGGCCGTAAAATCATAGGCCACGTAACGGTCAAAAAACCGTTCGAGGAAGGCGGTCAGCAGGCGGCCGCTCTCTTCGGCAAAGAACCGGTTCTTTTCGGTGCGAACATAGTTGCGGTCCTTGATCACCTGCAAGGTCGAGGCATAGGTCGAAGGTCGCCCGATCCCGAGCTCTTCCAGCCGCTTAACCAGCGTGGCTTCGCTGTAGCGCGGCGGCGGCTGGGTGAAGTGCTGGCTGGCCTCAACCCCGCGCTTGGCCGGGGTATCGCCCTTGGCCATGCTTGGGAGCAGCCCGCTCTCGTCCTCGTCCTCACCCGGTTTCTGGTCGAGGCTTTCGTCATAGACCGCGAGGAAGCCGGGGAACTTGATCACCTGGCCGGTGGCGCGCAGCTCGTGCTTGCCGGTGCCATCGCGCAGGGTGATAGTGGTGCGTTCGATGTTGGCGCTGGCCATCTGGCTCGCGATCGCGCGCTTCCAGATCAACTCATAGAGCTTCGCTTCATCGCCGCTGCCATAGTGATCCTTGCCAAAATCGGTCGGGCGAATCGCCTCGTGCGCTTCCTGCGCGTTCTTGGCCTTGGTTTCATAATGACGCGGCTTTTCAGGCAAGTAGTGCCCGTTGTTATAGCGATTGCTGATTGCCACGCGCGCCGCCGAAATCGCGCTGTGGTCCATCTGCACGCCATCGGTCCGCATATAGGTGATCGCGCCCGATTCGTAGAGGTTCTGCGCGATCCGCAT
>VFKS01000528.1 GCA_009885425.1 Novosphingobium sp. | reverse complement strand
CCCGACGCCCTTGAGCGTCTCGAGCCTTACATTCTCGCCGCGATGGCGCGCGTTCCGGCCTTTGGTGAAGTGGGCATCAAAAAGGTCTACAACGGCGCCATCGCCTATACCCCCGATGGGTCGCCGATTGTCGGCCCAGCTTGGGACCTCAAGAATTTCTGGCTCAACGAGGGCCACAGTTTCGGGATAACCGCCGCCGGCGGTGCAGGCTGGCAGCTGGCGCACTGGATCGTCGATGGCGAGCCGACCATCGACATGATGGGGGTCGATCCGCGCCGGTTCGGGGACTATGCCGGGCGTGGTTACTTGATCGAGAAGAACGAGGAAGCCTACGCCAAGGTCTTCACCGTGCACTATCCCGACGAAGAGCGCGAAGCAGGCCGCGCGCTGCGGCGCACGCCGTGTTACGACCGGATGAAGGACCTCGGCGCGGTGTTCGGTTCGGTGTTTGGGTGGGAGCGTCCCAACTGGTTTGCACCGCCCGGCTATGCCTTGACCGAAGCCGATCTCGAACGCGCCGACGTGCTGCTCAATCACAACCATCCCATTGCGGATGGCAGCGAACCGATCCGCGAAAAGTGGTCGTTCCGCCGCTCCAACTATTTCGAGCACGTCGGCAACGAATGCCGCCATGTGCACGCAAAGGTCGGGCTGCAGGATATGAGCGCCTTCGCCAAGTGCGAGATCTCTGGCCCCGGCGCAGAGGCCTGGCTCGATGGCCTGTTGACCAATGCCGTGCCCAAAAAGGTCGGCCGGGTATCGCTGTCTTACCTGCTGACGGCCAAGGGCGGGGTGCGTGCTGAATTCACCGTCTACAAGATTGCACCGCAGCGCTATTATCTTGTTTCGGCGGGGGCCTATGAACGGCACGATCATGACTATCTGCGCAAGGCCCTGCCGCGCGATGGCTCAGTGCGGATGGAGCGCCTGACCACGGCGATGGGCGTGCTGGTTCTGGCCGGGCCGCGCAGCCGCGATGTCCTGGCCAAGTTGACCGATGCCGATCTTTCGAACGCAGCGTTTCCCT
>VFKS01000145.1 GCA_009885425.1 Novosphingobium sp. | reverse complement strand
TGCTGCCGAACGCCCAGATCCTGATCGCGAAGGACGGCCAGATCGTGCATTTTTCCTCGCAAGGCGAAGCGCGCGAAGGCGGCAACCAGATCGACGAGCCTTCGTTGTTCCGGATCGCCTCGATGACCAAGCCGGTCACTTCGATCGCTTTCATGATGCTGGTCGAACAGGGCAAGGTCGCGGTCGATACGCCGGTTCATCACGTGCTGCCCGAATTCAAGGGCATCGGGGTTTACAATGGCGGCGGCGGCGGAGTGCCGTTTCTGACCAAGCCGTGCGATCAGCCGATGCGGATGGTCGATCTGCTGCGCCATACCTCGGGCTTGACCTATGGCTTTCAGAACCGCAGCAACATTGATGCCGCGATGCGCGAGGGCAAGTTTGAGAACTGGCATGGCAACCTCGATCTCGATGGATTTGTCGCAGCTTTGGGCAAACTGCCGCTGGAATTTTCGCCGGGCACTGAATGGAACTATTCGGTCAGCACCGATGTGCTGGGCGCAGTGGTGCAGCGGGTTTCGGGGCAGCCGCTGCAGGACTTTTTCCGCGACCATATCTTTGCACCACTGGGGATGGACGACACCGGGTTCTGCGTGCCCGCAGACAAGACCGATCGGCTGACCGACTGCTATACCTTCGTGCCGGGCAAGGGGCGGGTGATGTATGATCGCGGGGCGGAATCCGCCTGGAGCCGGATGCCCAAGCTGGTTTCGGGCGGCGGCGGGCTTGTTTCCAGCGCGCTCGACTACCACCGGTTCTGCGCGCTGCTGGTGAACGGCGGCGAATTGGATGGGGTGCGGATCGTCAGCCGCAAGACGCTCGAGCTGATGACGCTTAACCACTTGCCGGATGATTCCGACCTCGCGACCATGTCGCGCTCGTTGTTCAGCGAAGCGGCCAATGCCGGAACCGGGTTCGGGCTGGGATTTGCGGTGAACAAGGATGTCGCAAGAACGATGATCCCCGGTTCAGCGGGCGAATTCTATTGGGGCGGAATGTTCTCAACCGCGTTCTTTGTCGACCCGGTGGAGAAGGTCCACATGGTGTTTATGACCCAGCTCTCGCCCAGTTCGGTCTACCCGATCCGGCGAGAGCTCAAGACCCTGATCTATGGGGCGCTGGTCTGATGAGTGTAGACAGCCTCTACAAGGAAATGGGACTGGTCCGGATCATCGAGCAAAGCGCCGAGCGAGCGGTGCTGGAATATCTGGCCAGGCCTGAGCAGTGCCATTCCGGCGGGGTGGTGCAGGGCGGGTTCGTTACCGGTTGGATCGACGCCGCGATGGCTCACGCCGCGATTGCGGTCTGCGGGGAGGGCGTAGTGCCGATGACGCTGGAGTTGAAGGTCAGCTTCTTCGCTCCGGCCCGCCCAGGCCCGATTTTCGCCGAGGGCTGGGCGATCAAACAGGGCCGCCGGACCGCGTTCTATGAGGGCGCCCTCAAAGATGCCGCCGGAACGCTGCTGGCCAAGGCGACCTGCACGATGACATTGGTTGACCGGGCCAAGGTTGAAGCGGCTTCAAAAGCGGCGCTGGGGACGGCCGGATAGCCGCCCCCAGCGCCGGTCCTGAATCTATACGCCCAAGATAGAGTTCAGCTTGGCAAGCACTTCAGGAGTCAAGGTGACCTTGGTCGAGGTTGCTAGCGTAGTTTGGGCATTGATGATCGACTGCTGGGCCGCGGCCAGGCTGGCCTGATCCGATGCCAGCTGTTGCTGGGCATTGGTCAGGTTGGTCTGGGCTGTAGCCAGTGTGGCTTTCGCAGCATCGACTGCGGCAGGGTCGACCGGTGTAGCTGCATTGGCGGCATCGAGCTTGGCCTGCGCCGCACTAACTGCGGCTTGAGCGTCGGCAATGGCGATCTGACCGTCCGCAATCGCCTTTGTGAACGTTGCTACGTCCGCATTTCCAGTCAGCACAGCATCCTTGTAGGTGGCCAGCGCGCCCACGGTTGATTTGGGCGAGGCGTGTTCAAAGGCCGTGTCTGAAGCATGCGCCGCATTGAGCTTCTTGAGCAGCGAAGCGCCGCGCGCCAAGGTGGGATCGCTGACCGGGCGCGCGGCGTGGCTTGCTGATGCCGAGCGCGTAGCTGCCGAATCCGACTTGCCGCGCGCAGCAGCGCCGCTGGCGACTGGCGCCCCGGCGGTTGCGGTGGCTGGCGGCCCCTTGGGAACGCCGGCTGGCGGACCGTGCGGAATTCCGGCTGGCGGACCGTGCGGGATGCCAGCGGGCGGGCCATGCGGAATCCCGGCCGGCGGACCGACCGGGACGCCCGCTGGCGGTGCGGCGAAGGCAATCGCAGCCGCGCCAACTGCAAGCGCGGCGGTGATGCTGGTGATGGATTTGCGAACCATGTTTATTCTCCTGTGCGTAGCCCGATTCAGGGCTGGAATTGATCGTTAGGGAAAGATGCTAAGCCGCAGACCTGCACCCAGTCGCGGGCTGGCGTCATTGAGCCCGGCCATGCCGTAAAGCGTCAGGCCGAAACGGCGATCGAAGCGATAGGTCAGATAGGGTGAGACCACGGCTTGACCTTGCAACCCGGCCGCGACCGGCTCGCGCCAGGCGACACTGACGCCGTAGTTCTGGTTTGGGGTGGGGCGCAGGTTGATCCCGCCCGATGCCGCTATCCCGTTCTCAAGCGTGTAGGCGGCCGGACTGCCGAGCCACGAATAACCTACCGTACCAAACAGCATCAGCTTGGGACTGATCGACTTGTAGACCGAAATATTGGCCGAATAGTCAGCCTCACCGGTTCCGATGGTGCTGTTGGCCGTAGGCACCTTGGCGCCGCCGCTGATCTCAAAAGCGGGGAGCGCGCCATTCTCACGGGTCAGCATGTATCCCGCCGAAAGGTTGAGGTCGCCGAGCCCTGAACGCGCGACGGTCGCGGTGCTGCCCGGTGCCGAAACGATTACCCCGCCGACCAATTGCCCAGGGCCCTTGATCGATACATACGGCAGACTGGCCTGAACGCGGAATCGCCCCGAGCGAAACTTGACGTCCAGCGGAACGCTCCAGACGGTCGTATCGACAAGCGCGCCATAGCCGCCGACCGAATAGTCAGCTCCGCTCGAAAATTCGAGTTCAGTCGTATCCGCTTCTTGCGATGCGTCGGTTATCACGCTTGCCTGTTCGGTGCGGCTGCCATCTGCCCCGCCGCCAGAGGCATTGGCGTGGGCTGCGCTGGAAAGCGTTGCCAAGGGTAGCGTCAAGAACAGTAATACGCGCATGAAATGGAGACTTTCTCTGTTGCGAAGCGCGGGATTGGCGGCTGTTCGGTGAATTTCGCCCTACCAACCGCCGCTAACCGCATTTAACCATGCATCGTTCAATGCGCCGCGCACCAGTTTGGCGCTGGGCCGTGCGAGATGCGCGGCAGGCGCAAAGCAGCACCGTTTTGTCGTTGATGGCAGCCAGCTAGCCAATGCGACCATAACGATGGCGCTGGTGGACCGGGGCCGGTGTTGAAACGGCGTCGAAGGCAGCTATCGAGGCTTAGTAGCCAGCTCCGTGCGAATTTCGGCACCGTGCTCATCCAGACGCGGCGGCATCCGGGCTGGGGTTTCAGTGGTCGATGCAAACCGCACCGGCTGCGCTTGTTCAAAATAGGCGCCTTCGCTCGGATGCTCGCGCCGCTGGAAAAACCCGACCGCATCCAGATGCGGGTCAGTGATCACCTCGGACAGGTCCCGCACCGCTTGCGCGGGCAGTTGCGCAGCATCGCAGCGGCTTTGCAATTCGGCTGTGGTGAACTGCGGGGTCAGCGCGGCGATACGGGCGTAAAGCGCGTCCTGATGCATCGCGCGGCCGCCTTTCACGCTGAAACGTTCCTCGGCGATGAAGTCCGTGTCGCCCAATACGGCAAAGATCCGGTCCCAAGCATCATAGGAATATATCACAATCGAAATGGCGCCGTTTTTGGTCGGAAAGGGCTGGCGGTAGGGATCGACCTGACGGGCATAGCCGACCGGGCCAACCGGTGGGTCAAAGGTCTGCCCGCCGAGATGCTCCAGCAGCATGAAGCTGGAGAACGCCTCGAACATCGGTACTTCGAGATATTGCCCTGCGCCGCTCTTTTCGCGGTTGTACAGCGCCGCCATCGCGCCATAGGCGGCGTGGAGCCCGGCCACTTTGTCTGCGATCAGCGATGGCAGATAGCGCGGCCGGGGATCGCCATCGACGCGCGGCAGCAGCGTGGCGGTACCGGTCGCGGCCTGAATCACGTCGTCATAGGCTTGCAGATCGGCATAGGGGCCCGATTGGCCAAACCCGACGCAATGGACATAGATCAGGCGCGGGTTGAGCGCCTTGACGCTTTCGTAATCGAGCCCCAGTCGCTCCAGCGCCTTGCCGCGCACATTGACCACGAACAGGTCTGCATCGCGCAGCAGGTCGAGCATCACCGCGCGATCATCATCGGATTTGAGATCGAGCGCGATCGAGCGCTTGCCGCGGTTCACCGCCATGAAGCCGGGAGCCATCCCCGGCGTATGCGCCGCTTCAGCCGACCACCGGAAGGCGTCGCCATACCCCGGCGTTTCAACCTTGATCACCTCGGCACCAAGATCGGCGAGGATTTGCGTGCAATAGGGGCCAAACACCACGGTGGTCAGATCGACCACTTTGATCCCGGCAAGTTGCGGTTGAACCATTTGCGCCTGTCTCCGTTGGGCCTCGTGCGCAATTATCTTTAATCGCACGATTAACACAATCGCTAACTTGGCCTAGCCTGCGCAGATGGACCAGATTCGCCCCTTCATTCTCGCCATTCCGGAAAGCCAGCTGGACGATCTCAACAGCCGCATCGACCTGACCCGCTGGCCTGAAAAAGAAGCAGTGGATGATTGGTCGCAAGGCACCCCCTTGGCCGCACTGCAGGATTTGCTGGCCTATTGGCGCAGCGGCTATGACTGGCGGCGGTGCGAGGCGCGGCTGAATGGGCTGGGGCAGTTCAAGACCGAGATTGATGGACTGGAAGTGCACTTTCTCCATATCCGTTCACCTCACGCCGGTGCGATGCCGCTGATCATGACCCACGGCTGGCCTGGTTCGGTGATTGAATTCATGGGAGTGATCGAAGGCCTGACCAATCCGGCTGACCCCGCGCAGGCATTCGATCTGGTGCTGCCATCGCTGCCGGGGTTTGGTTTTTCGGGCAAGCCCGCCGCGACCGGCTGGGGGGTAGAGCGGATTGGCCGAGCCTGGGGCACGCTGATGACGCGGCTAGGATACACCCGCTGGGTGGCGCAGGGCGGCGATTGGGGCTCTGCGGTGACGACGGCGATTGGCGTGCAGCGGCTCGATGGCTGCGCCGGGATCCACCTCAATATGCCGATCGGGCGGCCGACACCCGAAGACCTCGCCAATCCCGATGCGGCAGATCTGAAGGCGCTGGGCGCGCTCAAGCATTATCAGGATTGGGATTCGGGTTATTCGACCCAGCAGCGCACCCGGCCGCAGACGGTCGGTTATGGACTGGTCGATAGTCCGGCGGGGCTGGCGGGGTGGATTTTTGAAAAGATGTGGGCCTGGACCGACAATTCGGGGTCGCCGTTTGACGCGCTGAGCCGCGACCAGATCCTCGACAACATCATGCTCTATTGGCTCACCGCAACCGGCGCTTCATCCGCGCGGCTCTATTGGGAGAGCTTTGGCAGCTTTGCCCCGCAAGAAATCCAACTGCCGGTTGCGGTCAGCGCTTACCCCAAGGAAATCCTGCCGACACCGCGCAAATGGGCTGAGCGCAGTTACAAGAACCTGATCCACTGGGGCGAGATGGAGCGCGGCGGCCACTTTGCTGCGTGGGAACAGCCCGAGGCTTTTGTCAGCGAACTACAAACTGCGTTTGGAAAGCTGCGTTAGGTCTTCTCAAACGCCGCTGTAATCGTCAGCTCTACGCTGTCACTAACCACCGGAAGCGCGCCCAAAACCCCCCATTCAGAACGCTTGATTGTGGTCATACCGTGAAAGCCGACCGTTTGTTTTCCGGATAGCGGGTTCCTGCCCGCCCCGGTGAAGGTCGCCGCAATAATGACCGGGCGGGTCACGCCGTTCATAGTCAGCTTGCCGTCGATTTGGGCGCTCTTGCCATCGGCGCCGGGCTTGACGGCGGTTGACACGAACAAGGCGTCGGCCGGGGCCTTGCCAAAAAACTCTGGCTTGCCGCCTTGGCTGGAATTGCGCAGCATGTGACCGGTCAGCGCCTCACTGGCGGTAGTGACCTTGCGGATTGGAATCCGCACCGCGACGCGGGCTGCGGCGAGATTGGCAGGATCGATCACCAGACTGCCCTTGATCGATCCGAACAGCCCGAAATAGTCATTGAACCCAAGGTGATTGACCCGCCAGCCAACCAGTGTGTGGAGCGGATCGGCTTCATAGGTTCCGGCAGTTATCCGGGCCGGATCGGCTGATCCGGGCAGTTGCGCGGTTAGCGCGGTGGCGCCAGCCAGCAGGACGGCAGCAATCAGAGGGCGTGAAAACATCGAGGGCTCCTTTGTCGTCAAAGGAGCCCTCTCAATGCTTGCGGTCAAGCGCCTTTTGGTGAAGTCAGTTCTTTTCCTGATCGACTAGCTTGTTGGCACCGATCCACGGCATCATCGCCCGCAGCTGGGCGCCGGTCTTTTCGATTGGATGCGCCTCGGCGGCCTTGCGGGCGGCCTTCAGTTCGGGCTGGCCAGCGCGGTTATCGAGCACGAAGTTCTTCACGAACCGGCCGGACTGGATGTCAGCCAGCACGCGTTTCATTTCAGCCTTGGTTTCGGCGGTGATGATCCGCGGCCCGGTGGTGATATCGCCATATTCCGCCGTGTTGCTGATCGAATAGCGCATGTTGGCGATCCCGCCTTCATAGAGCAGGTCGACGATCAGCTTGGTTTCGTGGAGGCATTCGAAATAGGCCATTTCGGGCGCGTAACCGGCTTCGACCAGCGTTTCGAACCCGGCCTGGATCAGGTGGGTGATCCCGCCGCAGAGCACGGCCTGTTCGCCGAACAGATCGGTTTCGCACTCTTCCTTGAAATTGGTTTCGATGATGCCTGAACGGCCGCCGCCAACACCGCTGGCATAGGCGAGGGCGACGTCGTGGGCATTGCCGGTCGCGTCCTGATGGACCGCGATCAGGCACGGCACGCCGCCGCCTTTGACATATTCGCTGCGCACCGTGTGGCCGGGGCCCTTGGGCGCGATCATGATCACGTCGATGTCGGCGGGCACTTCGATCAGGCCGAAGTGGATGTTGAGCCCGTGGGCAAAGGCCAGCGCCGCGCCGGGGCGCAGGTTGCCCTTCACGTCATCGGCCCAGATTGCGGCCTGATGTTCGTCCGGGGCGAGGATCATCAGCACGTCGGCCCACTTGGCCGCGTCCTGATTCGACATCACCTTGAAGCCTGCGCTTTCAGCTTTCTTGGCGCTGGCCGAACCGGGCCGCAGCGCAATCGCCACGTCCGTAACGCCGCTGTCGCGCAGGTTCTGCGCGTGGGCGTGGCCTTGGCTGCCATAGCCGAGCACGGCGATTTTCTTGGAGGTGACCAGGTTCAGGTCAGCGTCGGCGTCGTAGTAAACCTTCATTTTGTAGTCCTTGCTTCCTAATTCGTCGTCCCGGGCTTGACCCGGGGCCGCTGGCCACTTGGCGCAACCTCGCGTTGACGAGGCCAGCGGTCCCGGGTCAAGTCCGGGACGACGGGTAAAACTCTATATCTCTGCGGCCCCGCGCATCATCCCCACAACCCCGGTGCGGCCAACCTCGACCAACCCCAGTTCGCGCATCAGCGAGACGAAACGGTCGATCTTGTCGGGCGCGCCGGTCAGTTCGAAAATGAAGCTGCTGGTGGTGGTATCAATCACGCTGGCGCGGAATACTTCGGCCAACCGCAAAGCCTCAACCCGCGCATCACCCGTTCCGGCGACTTTGACCAAGGCTAGTTCCCGCTCGACGTGGGCGCCGGCCTCGGTCAGGTCGATCACCTTGTGAACCGGTACCAGCCGTTCCAGCTGGGCATGGATCTGGTCGATCACCGCCGGCGGACCATGGGTGACGATGGTGATCCGGCTGACCGCGTGGTTTTCGGTGATATCGGCCACGGTCAGGCTGTCGATGTTGTAACCGCGCGCGGTGAACAGCCCGGCGATCTTGGCCAGAATACCCGCCTCGTTATCGACCGTGACGGTCAGGACATGGCGTTCCTCGGCGAGGTGCTTGATCTTCATCATGACTAAACCAACGCCTTTGCAGCATCGTCCATCGTGCCGGCAACCTGATCGCCATAGAGGATCATGTCGGTATGCGCCGCGCCCGATGGGATCATCGGATAGCAATTGGCTTCCTTGGCGACGAGGCAATCGACGATCACCGGGCCGTCATAGTCGATCATCGCCTGAATGCCGGCATCAAGCTGGCTCTCATTCTCAATCCGGATGCCCTTCCAGCCGTAAGCTTCGGCCAGTTTGACGAAATCGGGCAGGCTGTCCGAATAGGAACTGGAATAGCGGCTTTCATAGGTCAGTTCCTGCCACTGGCGGACCATCCCCATCCATTCGTTGTTGAGCACGAACACCTTGACCGGCAGGCGGAACTGGGTCGCGGTGCCAAGCTCTTGAATGTTCATCTGGATCGAGGCGTCACCGGCAATATCGATGACGAGCGAGTCCGGGTTGCCCAATTGCGCGCCGATGGCTGCCGGAAGCCCGTAACCCATGGTGCCGAGCCCGCCCGAAGTCAGCCACTTGTTCGGCGAATAGAACGGGAAGTACTGCGCCGCCCACATCTGGTGCTGGCCGACCTCGGTGGCGATGATCGGATCGCGGTGCTTGGTCAGTTCATACAGCCGCTCGACCGCCAGTTGCGGCATAATTGCAGTCTTGTTGGCCGGATAGGCCAGGCTCAGCCGGGCCTTCCAGCCATCGATCCGGGCTTTCCACTCGGTCAGATCCTGCGCCTTGCGGGCACCCCATGCCGCGATCAGCTGTTCCAGAACCAACGCGCAATCGCCCAGGATCGGTAGATCGACTTGGACTGTCTTGTTGATCGAGGCGCGGTCAATATCGATGTGGATTTTGGTCGAATGGGGGGAGAAAGCATCGAGCCGCCCCGTGACCCGGTCATCGAACCGCGCGCCGATGCAGACCATCAGATCGGTCCGGTTCATCGCCATATTGGCTTCATAGGTGCCGTGCATGCCCAGCATCCCGAGCCAGTCGGG
>VFKS01000349.1 GCA_009885425.1 Novosphingobium sp. | reverse complement strand
AGGTGATCCTTGTGCGCCGCGTTGTAGCCCGGACCCAGCACGGTGCCAAAACGCTTGCAGGCGCTGGCGTGGACGGCGGTGAAGAATTGTCGGACCTTTGGGCTCTTGTCGTTCCAGTTGCCCGAAACAGTGATCCGGCGGCCATCGGCCAGCACAAAGCCTGAAATGTCGATCGCGTTGGCGGTCGCGTGGGCGCTGCGGCGGCCGGAGCCTGCAACGTTTCGGCAGTTGTAGCTGCCCATCGTCTCGATCCGGACGATCGGACTGCCGAGGATTTGCTGCGCGGCGCGGTCTGCGCCAAACCGGGCCCAAGCGGCGAAGGTATCGGCCAAGGGGCAGGTGACCGGGCCAAGATTGGACAGCGCCAGACTCGCGTTGTCGCTCTTCAGCTTCGCCAGTTGGACGGTCCCCAAGGTCGAGCACCCGGCGCCGAAATACTTGTCCGGCAAGGGCGAGAATGCCGCCTTGCGCGCGCCCAGATCGGCGAGGCAGGCGCGCGTTTCGGGGCGCGGGGTGAAGATCTGAGTGGAGCGCTTGATGCTGGCTTGCTGCTCTGGCGCGCGGGTTTGCGGCAACACGCTGCACGCGCCCAGGAGGGCCAAGAGTGGGAGAATGGCGAGCACTCTGCGCATGCCCGTTATTCTGCCCGGAAAATGGTTAACAAGTGCCGACTCTGGCATGGCCAAACGGGCACTTACCGATGAACTGTGCCGGGATTGCCTTGACTCGCCGCCCGCTGGCTATAGGAGCGGCGCCGGGCCACGCGGTCCCAACGCCGCGCGAGCTCTCTGTAAGGAGAGACTACAGTGACAGTACCAATGCCGACCCGCAAACCTGCGCGTCCGTTTTTTTCTTCCGGTCCCTGCGCCAAGCCGCCGGGCTATTCCCCAGACAAATTGGCAACCGAATGCCTTGGCCGCTCGCACCGCGCGAAGATCGGCAAGTCGCGTCTGGCGCTGTGCATCGATCTGATGCGCGAAGTGTTGGGCCTGCCCGATACGCACCGCATCGGCATCGTTCCCGGCAGTGATACCGGCGCCTTCGAAATGGCGATGTGGACCATGCTGGGTGCGCGCGGCGTGACCACGCTGGCTTGGGAAAGCTTTGGCGAAGGCTGGGTGACCGATGCGGTCAAGCAGTTGAAGCTCGACCCCACAGTGATCCGAGCTGACTATGGCCAGCTGCCCGATCTTTCGCAGGTCAACTTTGCCGACGACGTGCTGTTCACCTGGAACGGCACCACCAGCGGCGTGCGCGTTCCGAACGGCGACTGGATTCCGGACGACCGCGAAGGGCTGACCTTCGCCGATGCGACCAGCGCGGTTTTTGCTTACGATATTCCGTGGAGCAAGATCGATGTCGCGACCTTCTCTTGGCAGAAAGTGCTGGGCGGTGAAGGCGGCCACGGCGTGCTGATCCTTGGGCCCCGCGCAGCGGAGCGGCTCGAAAGCTACACCCCCGCTTGGCCGCTGCCCAAGGTGTTCCGCCTAACGTCGAAGGGCAAGCTTTCCGAAGGCGTGTTCAAGGGTGAGACGATCAACACTCCCTCGATGCTGGCGGTCGAAGACGCGATCTTTGCGCTCGAATGGGCCAAGGAGCTGGGCGGGCTGCAAGGCTTGCAAGCGCGCTCGGATGCCAACGCGGCAGCGCTCGGTCAGATCGTGGCGGAGCGTGACTGGCTGGGCCATCTCGCGCTGGACGAAAACACCCGTTCGAAGACTTCGGTTTGTCTGACGGTCGAAGGCGCGGATGAAGCCTTCATCAAGCAGTTCGCGGCGCTGCTCGAAGCAGAAGGTGCGGCCTACGACATCGCCGGATACCGCGATGCCCCGCCGGGCCTGCGCATCTGGTGCGGTGCGACGGTAGACACCGCCGATATCGCAGCGCTCGGGCCGTGGCTGGATTGGGCT
>VFKS01000200.1 GCA_009885425.1 Novosphingobium sp. | reverse complement strand
GTTGCGTAGAGTTCGGAATAGACAAGGACGGTCATGATCGCCGGTTTGGCCCGATGAACGAACAAAGGGAAGGACCAAGGTGCGCCGCGCGGCGATCCATGGCAAGGTCGGTGCGATGTCAGAAGCCCAGCTCCCCCCCGAACTTGCGCAGTGGTTTGCGCTGCGCGGTTGGCGCCCCCGGCGGCATCAGGCCGAGATGCTCAGCGTGGCGGCCAGCGGGCGCCACGCTCTGCTGGTGGCGGATACCGGGGCGGGCAAGACGTTGGGCGGATTTCTGCCAACACTCGCTGATTTCTGCCCTTCGCAGCTGGCCGGGGAAGCGCCGCCAGAAGGGCTGCATACGCTCTACGTCTCACCGCTCAAGGCGCTGGCTCACGATGTTCAGCGCAACCTGCTGACCCCGGTCGCCGAACTCGGTCTGCCGCTACGGATCGAAGTGCGTAGCGGGGATACCCCGTCTGACCGCAAGGCTCGTCAACGCGCTCGGCCGCCGCAGGTGTTGCTGACCACACCCGAATCGCTCTCGCTGCTATTGTCCTATCCAGAGGCCGCGACGCTGTTTTCGGGCCTCAAGCGTGTGGTGATCGACGAGATCCACGCCTTTGCCCCGACCAAACGCGGCGATCTGCTGGCGCTGGCGCTAACCCGGCTTCAGGCCTTGGCGCCGGGGCTGCAACGGGTTGGGCTGTCTGCCACGCTGGCAGATCCGGCAGCTTTTGCGCAGTGGCTGGCGCCCAATGGCGATGCCGGTCAGGTTGCGCTTGTCGAAGGCGAACAGGGCGCCAAGCCCGAGCTTTCGATCCTGTTGCCAGAGCATGCGCGGGTGCCGTGGGGCGGACATGCAGCGGCCTGGGCCGTACCGCAGCTCTATCAGGCGATCAAAGCCAACCGGACGACGCTGATCTTTTGCAACACGCGATTCCTGGCTGAGTTCATCTTTCAGCAGCTGTGGAACGCGAATGACGACGTCCTGCCGATCGGGGTGCATCACGGCTCGCTATCCAAAGAAGCGCGGCGCAAGATCGAAGGAGCAATGGCGCGCGGTGAACTGCGCGCGCTGGTTGCAACCTCCAGTCTCGATCTGGGGGTCGATTGGGGCGATATCGATCTGGTGGTGCAGATGGGTGCGCCCAAGGGATCCTCGCGGTTGCTCCAGCGGATCGGGCGTGCGGGGCACCGGCTCGATGTCGCCAGCCGGGCTCTATTGGTGCCAGGCAACCGGTTCGAATTTCTCGAAGCCTTTGCAGCCGAACAAGCGGTGGAGGCCGGGCAGCGCGATGGCGAGGCGTTCCGGCCCGGGGGGCTTGATGTGCTGGCGCAGCACGTGATGGCGCGGGCTTGCTGCGGACCGTTCGATGGAGATGCCTTCTTCGCCGAGGTGCGTTCGTGCTCGGCCTATGATTGGATTGATCCGGCGATCTGGTCGCGGGTGCTCAGCTTTGTCGGGAACGGCGGCTATGCCTTGCGGGCCTATGACCGGTTTCAGCGGATCACCCTGGGGCGGGACGGCCTGTGGCGGCTGACCCATCCGGAGCAGGCTGCGCGGTTTCGGCTCAATGCCGGGATCATCAT
>VFKS01000476.1 GCA_009885425.1 Novosphingobium sp. | reverse complement strand
GCATTTCCTCAGGGAATTGCGACAAGGCGGCTTTCAGCGCCTGACGGCCTTCGGGGGCATAGCCGAACCCGAACCGTTCCACCGTGTGCCCATCAAACCCGCGCGTGGCGAGGTAAGCCCGGGCCTTGGCACCTTCGTCAGAGGCCAGTCGCTCCACAAACCAGGCCTGCGCCGCCGCCATCACCTCGTGCAGCCCGCTTTGCTGTTCAGCCCGCTTGGCGGCGATCGGGTCAGGTGCGGGCATTTCCAGCCCAGCCTCGCTGGCCAATTCCTTGACCGCATCCATAAAGCTGAGGCCCCGCTGGTCGGTCATCCAGCGGATCACATCGCCATGCGCGCCGCAGCCAAAGCAGTGGTAAAACCCTTTGGCATCGTTGACGGTGAAGCTGGGCGATTTTTCGCTGTGGAACGGGCAGCAGGCTTTCCACTCGTGCCCCGCTTTGGTCAGCCGTGTGGTCCGCGAAATGACGCCAGACAGCGTAATTCGCGCGCGCAGTTCATCAAGCCATTGCGGGGTTAAAGACACAGCCCCCCCTAACGCGCTTAAGCGATCGTCTCAACCAATTGAGTCGGCGAGGCGCGGGCTTGTCCCCGCCCAAACGCAAGGTGAAAAACTCCCAGAATCCGTAAGGTCACTTAAGTGCTTTCCATTTGCGGTTAGATGGTTAATGTCTGCACCGGGTCGCTGGGGGGCGGCTTGGGGGACATCCAAACACTAACCTAATCCCAACAGTACCGAATCGCCCCTGAAAAACAGGAGGGAAGAAGATGCTGAACAAGGTTAGCTCGCTTGCGCGGGCAATTTCGATCATTCTTGCGATTGTCGCCGGATTCGTGGCGCTGGACGGGCTCAACTTAGCCTTGGTGCTGGTTGTGCTGGGCCTGATCTCGGGAATTTCCATGCCTACCGAACGGATGATGGGGGTTGGCGTAACCACCCTGGTCCTTCCCGCGATCGGTGTGGCGCTGGGCCATGTACCGATGATTGGCGCGCAACTGACGGCCGTCTGCGGGAATATTGCCCTGACTGCTGCTGCGGCTTTGGGCAGTGCCTTGGCGATCTATCTGTTCAATGTCGTTAAAACCGATCTGATGGGATTAGGCGCAAAAACCTAATCACAAGCATCCAGGCCTGTCGGAGTATCGGCAGGCCTGGACTTGCTTCAGCCCAGCGCCGCTTTCACCAGCCCGCTGGCCTTGCTCATATCAAGCTGCGTGCCGTGTGCCGCCTTCAGCGCCGCCACAACCTTGCCCATGTCCTTGATGCTGGCCGCACCGGTTTCGGCGATGATTGCAGCTATCGCGGCCTTGGTATCGTCTTCGCTCAGCTGGCTGGGGAGGAATTCCTCGATCACCGCAATCTCGGCCTGTTCAATCTCGGCCAGTTCCTGCCGGCCGCCCTGTTCGAACATCACAATCGATTCGCGGCGCTGCTTGGCCATCTTTTGCAGCACCTCGACCACCAGCACATCGTCATCGGGCAGGCTGGAAGCGGTCCGCAGTTCGATATCCTTGTCCTTTAGCTTGGCCAGGATCAGGCGGACGGCGGCAAGGCGGCTTTTGTCGCCGGCTTTCATCGCAGTGATCTGCGCGGCCTTGATGGTATCGCGGAGCATGGTATTCCTTCGGTTTGGTCTGAATAGCTTTGTGAAGCTGGGGAAAGAACCCGCTTAGCCCAAAGATTCGCCGTTTCATAGGTTGACGCTGGCGGGTGAGGGGCTTAGCGGCCACCTCTTAGCGACATTGCTGGAACCTGAGACACGGAGCGCCCCCAAATGGCCGACGCCGCCCTTGCCCGCGCGCTACAACCTGCCGGTGCGACCGGAGTCCTCGTGCTGGCCGATGGCCATGTGGCCTGGGGCCGTGGTTTTGGCGCAGAAGGCGCCGCGGTGGGTGAGGTCTGCTTCAACACCGCGATGACCGGCTATCAGGAAGTGATGACGGACCCCAGCTATGCCGGACAGGTCGTGACCTTCACTTTCCCGCATATCGGCAACGTCGGCGTGAATGACGAAGACCTTGAAGCCCACGTCGATGGCGCCATCGGCTGCATCGTCCGCGAAGACGTGACCGCACCGAGCAATTTCCGCAGCACCGGCACCTTTGGCGATTGGCTGGCGAGCAAGGGCAAGATCGGGCTTGCGGGCCTCGACACCCGCGCGCTGACCCGCCGGATCCGCTTGTCCGGCGCGCCCAACGCGGTGATTGCGCATAGTGCCGATGGCAAGTTTGACATTCCCGCCTTGCTCAAGCGCGCGCAGGATTGGCCGGGGTTGGAAGGGATGGACCTCGCCCGCGTGGTCAGCCGCAGTGCCAATGAAAAATGGCAGGGCGGCACATGGACGCTGGGCAAGGGCTATGCCCGCTCACCGCACACCAGGCGGCCGCATGTGGTGGCGATGGATTACGGCGCGAAGGACAACATCTTCCGCAGCCTCGACCATGCCGGCGCGCGCGTCACGGTGGTTCCGGGCAACACGCCGCTGGCCGATGTGCTGGCGCTGGAACCGGCAGGCGTGTTCCTCTCCAACGGCCCCGGCGATCCGGCGGCGACCGGGCAATATGCGGTGCCGGTGATCCGCAAGCTGATCGATTCCGGCACGCCCACCTTCGGGATTTGTCT
>VFKS01000495.1 GCA_009885425.1 Novosphingobium sp. | reverse complement strand
CCCAGCCCGGACGAGCAACTGATCGTTCGCCTGATCCTGTGGAGCTTTGTCGGCCTGATCACCTGGGGCGTGCTGCGCCCGCGCCCGCCGCGCCATCTGCTTGGCACCTTTGACGGACGCGGCGAGCTGGCGATCCCTGGCGTCAACCTCGCCTCAGTTACGATCTCGCTGATTGCCTTCAACGCGCTATTTGCAATGCAGAACGTGATGGACAGCGCCTTCCTGTGGGGCGGGGTCAAGCTGCCGGGTGACATGACGCTGGCCGACTATGCCCACCGCGGCGCCTATCCACTGCTGGTTACCGCGCTGCTCGCCGCAGCCTTTGTGTTGATCGCCTTGCGCCCGGGATCGCAGACTGCCGAGAACGCGCTGGTCCGCAAACTGGTGATGGTCTGGATCGGCCAGAACCTGTTCCTGGTCTTCAGCGCCGCTTTGCGGACCTGGGACTATGTCGATGCCTATGACCTGACCCCGCTGCGAATCTCCGCACTGCTGTGGATGGGCTTGGTCGCAATCGGGCTGGTGCTGGTGCTGGTCCGGATGCTGCAAAACAAGAGCGCGGCCTGGCTGATCAACGCCAACCTCGCCACCAGCGGAACGCTGTTGTTCGCGCTGTGCTTTGTCGATCTGGGCGAGGTTTCCGCCCGCTGGAATGTGCAACACGCCCGCGAAATCGACGGCACCGGGGCCAAGCTCGATTGGTGCTATCTGGCCGATCTGGGCGATTCCGCACTGATCCCGCTGACCGAACTGGAACGCGCCCAAGGCACCAGCGAACTTGGCAAGCAGGCCACGGCGCTGCGCCGGGCCCGTCAGCGCCAGATGGAACTGGAGCGCGATGGCGGCGGCTGGACCCTGCTCGACAATCGCCGTCTGGCCCATGTCGAAGCCCTGATGGGGCCAAGCTCAAGCCAGCCCACACCAACAGAATGGTCCTGCGATGACTACTATGACGATTGACGCACCGACCGAAACCGCGACAATGCTCGCCATGACCCGCCGCGTCCTTCTGGTCGATGACGACCCGCACATTCGCCAGCTGCTGGCTTTCGCATTCGAAAAGGCCGGGTTCGCGGTCGAGGAAGCGGGCGATGGCGAAGCAGCGTTGCTCGCCACAGCGCGGCAGGCGCCCGATCTGGTCGTGCTCGATATCAATATGCCGCGGATGGACGGGCTTGAGGTCTGCCGCCGCTTGCGCGCCAGCAGCGACATTCCGGTGCTGTTCCTGTCCAGCCGTGATGATGAGTTCGATCGGGTGCTGGGGATCGAGCTGGGCGCCGACGACTATGTCACCAAGCCGTTTTCTCCGCGTGAGGTTGTGGCCCGTGCGAATGCCATCCTGCGCCGTTCTTCCCCCCGTCCGGCGCAGGCTGGCCCCCCGGCTGGCGGCATCAGCAAGGGTCAGCTGCGGCTCGATCCCGAAGGCTGGACCGCGCACTGGGGGGCTGGCGAAGTGTCGCTGACGGTCAGCGAGTTCAATATCCTCAAAGCGTTGGCGCTGGCGCCGGGGCGGATCCTCAGCCGCGATCAGCTGATCGACCAGCTCCATGGCCCCGGTTTTGCGATCACCGACCGGACGATTGACAGCCACGTCCGCAACCTGCGCCGCAAGTTCGGCGATGTCGGCGCGGGCGATGTGGTCGAAACCAAAGCCGGGGTCGGTTACCGGCTCGGGCCCTGCCTTGGCAGCGCTGAGGGCGTGCCCTGATCCGGCGCCTGATCGTTGCGCTGCGGCCGCTGGCTGGGCGGCTGTGGCCGGTGATGCGGCTGCGCTGGTTGCTGCTGTCGGTGCTGCTTTTTGCGGCCGCATTGCCCGGTTTTGCTGCGCTGAGCCTGAGAGTTTACGAAAACGCGCTGGTTCGCCGGACCGAGGCCGAGGTCAGCGCCCAGGCCGCCGCGCTGGCCGCTGCTGCGGCTTTGCTGTGGCCCGGCGCACCGCCCGTCACCCTGCCGCCCGATGCTGACACCCCGCCGCCCGAATCGAGCCGGATCGATCCCTATGCTGCCGCGATCACCACCGGGATTGACCTGCGATCGAGCGTGATCCTGCCCGATCGTCCGGCCGCCGAACGGCCCAGCGTGCCGGCTGATCCGGCCGCGCTCGAAGCTGCCCGGCGGATCGCGCCCGCGATTGCCGAGACCAAAGCCGCCACGCTCGCCTCGATCGTGCTGCTCGACCGCGACGGGACGATGGTCAGCGGCAAGCAGATCGGCCTTTCGCTCGGCATGCTGCCCGAAGTACGTGCGGCCCTGGCAGGCGGCGCGCAGACCGTGCTGCGCTCCAATTCCAGCTACGAACACGGCTACCTGCTGAATTGGTTGAGCCGCGCCACCGACATCCGCTTGCACCATGCCCGCGCGATCACGGTCGGCGGCGAAGTGGTCGGCGTGGTGCTGGTCTCGCGCTCACCCAGCGCGCTGTTCCGCGGGATGTGGGAGGATTGGGGCAAGATCGCCTTTGGGGTTGGCGCAATTTTCGCCCTGCTGGTGGTGATTGCCGCCGTGCTGGCCCGGACCATCGTCACCCCGCTCGAACGCCTGTCCGCCGCGACCCGTGCGCTGGCCGGAGGGCGCAGCGCGTGGTTGCGCCGCCCTACGATGGAAGTGCGCGAGGTTCAGGGTCTCTACACAGACTTCACCGCGATGGCCGAAGCGATCGAGCGGCGCGGGCGTTATCTGCGTGATTTCGCCGCCAGCCTCAGCCACGAATTCAAGACGCCGCTGGCCGGCATTCGCGGCGGGATCGAGTTGCTGCAGGACCACGCCGCGACCATGAGGGAAGACGAACGCGTGCGGTTCCTGTCGAACATGCAGGGCGATGCCGACCGGCTTTCGCGCTTGGTCAGCCGGCTTATGGAATTGGCCAAGGCCGATATGGGCAAGGCCAGCACTGGCGCGCAGAGCGCGCTGGCCCCCGTGCTGGCGCGGTTGGCCGATGCGCATGGCGGTGCCGGTTTTGCGGTAGAGGCCGATCTGCCAAAGGGCCTGCCCGCGCTGGCAATGGAGGAAGGCGCGCTGGAAACCGTGCTCGCCACGCTGATCGAGAACGCGCGGCAATCCGGTGCAACGCGGCTGGTGGTTTCCACGCGGGGTGACGGCGCGGCGGTGCGCATCGCGCTCAGCGACAACGGCCCCGGTGTGCCCGAGGCGGACCGGATCCGCATTTTCGACCCGTTCTTTACCAGCAAACGCGAAGCGGGCGGCACCGGCCTTGGCCTGCCGATCGCCCGCGCCTTGGTCGAAGGCTGCGGCGGAGAGCTGGAACTGGCTGAGGGCGACGGCGGCGCGCAGTTTGTGCTGACTTTGCCAGTGGCGGGGCCGGTAACCGGTTAGCCCCCAACGAAAACGGGGAGCTTTCGCCCCCCGTTCCCGTTTTCAAGCCTTAGGACTGAAGATCAATATTTGATCCGCAGACGGGCGTAGTAGAACCCGCCGTTGATCCCGAACGGACCGCCCGAACGCGGATAGACCGAACCGTTGCCAATGCTGCCGGTCGAAGCGAAGATCGGGTTATCGATCGTCGCCTGGATCTTGTCCGGATAGACATTGAACAGGTTGTTCGCGCCGACGGTCAGCGTGAAGTGTTCGGCAAAGGTATAGCTGACATCCAGATCGGTCAGGAACTTGGCACCAAAGTGCTGTCCATCGATGATCGTGGCACCGGCGATATTGCCCTGACGGATCGGGTAATCGTTCGAAACCCGCCATGCGCCGTAGTAGCTTTCGCGCAGGTTGATCGAGAAATCACCAATCTGCCAGTTGGCCGCAAAGTTGGCGCGGTGAGCCGGGGCCAGATACTTGATGTCGATCAGCTGAGTCGTGCCGATGACACCCGGATTGAACCGGTCCACGTTGGTGCGGTTATAGTTGTAAGCCAGGGTCAGGTTGAGCTTTCCGCCAGCCAGATCGGTGCGGTAGCTACCGACAACGTCGACACCCTTGGTAGTGGTATCGAAGCCGTTGGTGAAATACTGCACCGAACCGCCCAGACCAACACCGGCCAGATCAGGTTCGGCAATCAGATCGGCAGCGCTGACATTGAAGGCCTGCGAAATGCCGATCCGGTCCTTCACCTTGATCGAGTAGCCATCGATCGTCAGGGTGAAGTTGTTGGCTGGTTTGATGACGATCCCTGCACCAAAGTTGGTCGAGCGTTCAGCCCCCAGCGTTGTCGCCCCGAAATATTGCGCGATGCTGCTGGTAACCGGATAGGTGCCGACCTGAACCTGATCACCCGCAATAAAGGTAGTGGTCAGCACCTGGACATTGTTCTGTCCCGGTGAAGGTGCGTGGAAGCCCGTGCCGACCGTACCGCGCAGCGAGAAGACGTCGCTGACTTCATACAGCGCATTGGCCTTCCATACGAAGGCATCGCCAAAGCCGGAGTTGTGCTCAAAACGAGCAGCAACGCCAACGCTGAGCTGTTCGGTCAAATCGCCTTCAAGTCCGATATAGCCGCCATAGCTGTGCTGGCTGTTCTTGCCGGCGAAGGTCGGGCTGGTGCCGCCATAGCCGCTGGCGGCAGGAGGCATGGTGACTGTCGAGTTGAAGGCATATACGCCAGGCGCAGTCTCAACGTAGAGATTTTGCACGGCATAGGGACCGGCAGCGTAGGACTGCAGATCACCTTCGGTCGCTTCATAGCTTTCGCTGCGATACTCAAGCCCGGCCGACAAGGTGACCGGGCTGGCAAAGCCCATGTCGATTTCCTTGCTGAGGTCCAGGTTCACGTTGAATTCGCGCTGGATCAGCTTGCCGAATTCGAATTCGGTCTGTGTGCTGGGTCCAAACGATGGGCTGAGCGAGCTGTACATCGACAGGTCGAGCTGCTGCTTGCTCGCCGATACCGAGAGATCGTACTTCAGAGTGCTGGCATCGCCGCCCTTGAAGCCGAGCACGCCAAAGATCTGATCGTTGATCCCGACAAACCGCGGCGTGAAGCCAGCCGGATACAGCGTTGAGAAATTATACGTCTGTTGCGTGTTGGCCAGATTGCTCATCACCCAACCGCCGGTCGGGCAGGTGGAATTGGAGGCCGGGCAGGCCGTCAGATAGATCGGGTGCGCAAATGCCGAGTTGCGGCCCTGGCTGACAGTCTTGGTGATCGAGCCATCGAACACTGTGAACCCGGTCAGGGCAACAGGCGCACGGTAGTTGAAGCTCTGGTCGGCTTCTGAATGGGCCAGGTTCCCGAACAGATAGATCTGGCTATTTTCGCCCACATCGAATTCGGCATTCAGCACGGCCTTGTAACCGTTGCTGGGCGAGCTGCCCCAGATCTGTGAAGGTCCGGGATAGTTCGGCAGCTGGCTGGCCAGTGAGGGGAAAGCGGTGGCAAAAGCCAGCGAATGCGGGCGGGTCGTGCCGCGGCTGGTGCCATCGCTGTCAAAGTATTCGCCCGACAGGTTGACGAACCCGGCATCACCGATCTTGAAGCCGGCATTGGCGGAGACCTGATAGGTCCGGCCGTTGTTGCCGAACGGGGTCTTGGCCCCGCCATCATCGAAGTGGCGACCATAAAGCGCCTGAACTTCGATGCCTTCATCACGGCGCAGGCCGTAGTTAAGCACGCCGCCGATGGCGTCAGAGCCGTACTGGGCGGTCGCGCCGTCACGCAGGATCTGCAGGTTGCCGATTGCGATCGAGGGAATCGAGGAAATGTCCGCGCCCTGTGAACCAAAAGACAAGGCGGTGTCACCACCGGTGTAGACCTGCACCAACGGCGAACGGTTGAACCGCTTGCCGTTGATCATCACCAGGATGTTGTCAGCCGGAAGGCCGCGCAGCGAAGGCGCGCGAACAAAGGTCGAAGCGTCGGAAATGGTGTTTTGCGGCACGAAGAACGAGGGAACCACGTTCTTCAGCGCATCGAGCATATTGGGGGCAGGCTGCGAATTGAGTTCGGCCGCGCTGATCACGTCAACTGGCGATGCCGAATTGGTCGAGCTGCGGTCAGTCCGACGGGTGCCGATCACGACGATCGATGCAGCGGCATCGTCTTCAGCCGTGGCGGCGTCGCTGGTGGATTGGGCCGAAGCTACGTCGGCGCTGGCCAGCGCAAGAAACGCCGTTGCCGTTGCCAACACGGCACGTCTTGATCCTAAGTTATTGAATTTCTTCATTGCGTATCACCCCTAATTGTATTTTTTACCGGCCCTAAATCGATTGCTTGGCAACCTGATCCATAGCTTGGCGCGGCAGAGGTAACGCAGGCTGGAAAATCGACAAGTAAATTGCTTGGTCCTGTCACTGTTTTACAGATTTGTTGCAAAAAACACACAGCACAGGACCGAACCGAGTCGTTACCCCCGCACCGGATAGCCTTTCCAGCGTTTGATCCGGCGGATCGCGAAGGCCGAACGCATCGCTGAGACGCCGGGCAGCCGGGCGAGGCTTTCGCGGTGGATCCGGTCATACTGTTCAAGGTCAGCCGCTGCGACGCGCAGCAGATAGTCGGCATTGCCGCTCATCAGGTGGCAATCGAGCACTTCATCCATATCGCGCACCGCATCTTCGAACCGGTCCATCGCCTCGCGGCTCTGGCTGGTCAGGGTAATTTCGACAAAGGCCTGTAGTTTCAGCCCCAACTTGGGGGCATCGAGCTGGGCCGAATAACCGGTGATAACCCCCGACACCTCGAGCGCCTTCACCCGCCGGTGGCAGGCTGAGGGTGAGACTCCGGCCAGTTCCGCCAACTCAGCCAGCGAGCGCGAACTGTCTTGCTGAAGCGCCTGCAGCAGCAGGATATCGTTGCGGTCCATGGATGATTTTCCCACATTTTTTCGATATTCGGGAAATATCACCGAATAGACGCGCTGCATAGGATAACTTAGGTGAAACATTCGAAGCGCACAGGCGTATCTTCGGTCCGACAAAGACAGAGGAGAGCCGCGATGCGCGTCGGAACCGTCAAGGAAATCAAGAACCACGAATACCGCGTTGGTCTGACCCCGGAGTCAGCCCGCGAACTCTCCGCCCATGGCCATGACGTCTGGGTCGAAACTGGCGCTGGCCTTGGGATCGGTGCAACCGACGACGATTACCGCAAGGCCGGCGCGACCATCAAAGACAACGCCGCTGCAATCTTTGCGACGTGCGAAATGGTGGTGAAGGTCAAGGAACCACAGCCGGCCGAATGCGCCCAGTTGCGCCGCGGCCAGGTGCTCTACACCTATCTCCACCTCGCCCCCGATCCCGAACAGACCGCCGCGCTGATCAAGTCAGGCGTCACCGCGATTGCCTATGAAACCGTCACCGGCCCCGGCAATACGCTGCCGCTGCT
>VFKS01000015.1 GCA_009885425.1 Novosphingobium sp. | reverse complement strand
GCATTTCCTGCGTCATGGTGATCCGGCCCTCAGTTGCTTGCAGCGGGCTGGTGTGAATGAATTTGGCCACCACTTCGCGCGCGCCGTCGGGCACATCGATGTGGAAGGCAAACACCTCAACCGGATCGCGCTTCCAGCTGAGCTTCTGGGATCCGGCAAAGAACTGCAGATCAACCAGTTCCGCCAGCGGCCCGCGCGGGCCATGGTTGCCGGGCAGCCATTGCGGCATCAGCAAGGTCAGCCGCTTGGTCCCAGGCGCGACTGGCACGGTCTGGGTCACGCGATATGCGCCGCGGGTAATATCGGTCGCGTCGATATCCAGTCGCATCGTGCCGCCGGGATAAGGCGTATCGGCTGCGTCGGGCGCTGCGCGCGACAGCGGCACCGCCATTGGCGCGGAAAGGCTGGTGGAAATGGCCGGCGCGGCAAAAGCGAGCGCGATAACGGCGAGAGCGGACCCTGTTAGTTTTTTCATAGGCCGCAGTTGTGGCGGCAGTTGCACAATCCCGCAAGATTTGCCTGCACCCTTTTCGACAAGGGCCTTACCCGCTAGGGGCAGGCACCATGAGCAACACGCCCAAAGCCATTCGCGGAACGCAGGACATCTTTGGCGCCGAGGCCGAGGCCTTTGCCCACGTGGTCGAAACGTTTGAGCGGGTCCGCAAGCTCCACCGGTTCCGCCGGATCGAAATGCCGGTTTTTGAAAAGACCGAGGTGTTCAGCCGCAGCATTGGTGAGACCACCGATGTGGTGTCGAAGGAAATGTATTCGTTCCTCGACCGGGGCGATGAATCGCTGACCCTGCGGCCCGAATTTACCGCCGGGATTGCCCGGGCCTATATCACCAACGGCTGGCAGCAGCACGCGCCGCTGAAGGTTGCGACGCACGGGCCCTTGTTTCGCTACGAACGCCCGCAAAAGGGCCGCTACCGGCAGTTTCATCAGCTCGATGCGGAGATTATCGGCGCCGCCGAGCCGCAGGCAGATGTCGAACTGTTGGTGATGGCCGATCAGCTACTGAAAGAGCTGGGGATCGCCGATGGCGTGACCCTGATGCTCAACACGCTGGGCGATGGGGAAAGCCGCGATAGCTGGCGCGCGGCATTGGTTGAATATTTCCGGGCGGTGAAAGGCGAACTCAGCGAGGATTCGCAGGATCGGTTGGAACGCAATCCGCTGCGAATTCTAGACAGTAAAGACACGCGCGATCAGGCTTTTGTGGCCGGTGCGCCCAAGATCGACGATTTCCTAAGCCGTGAGGCGCAGG
>VFKS01000410.1 GCA_009885425.1 Novosphingobium sp. | reverse complement strand
TCGCGCGGCTGTTCTCGGAAAACCGTAACCTTAAAAACGCATGCTTGTTCCGCGCGGCGCAGTGCGAACGGTGGCAGTAGCGGCGCTTTGCTGAGACAAGTCAATCGGCCAGACTGTGGAACCAATTGCGAGGCGGAACGTTTCACAAGCTACCGACACAGCCTTGCCCGACACCGGAGAGCACCCATGCAGAAGACCCACAACACTTTGGCCAAGAAAATCCGCGTTCAGTCGGTCGAACTGCTCAACTTGCATCTGGCGGCGGCGATCGATCTTCATGCCCAGATGAAGCAGGCACACTGGAACGTGCGCGGGCCGGGGTTCATCGCGATCCATAAGCTGTTCGACCAGGTTTCCACCGAAGTTGAGAACTACTCCGATATGCTCGCCGAGCGCGCGGCCGGGCTGGGCGGCACGGCGCACGGCACGATCCAGGTTGCGATCAAGGAGTCCTTCCTGATCCCCTATCCGCTCGGGGTGGCGGACGAGATGAAACATCTGTTCGCGGTCTCAGCCGCGCTGGCGGCATTCGGCGGTTCGATAATCGAGGCGATTGCCAAATCGGCTGAAATCGAAGATCCCACTACGGCCGACCTGTTCACCGAGATTTCGCGTGGCATCGACCAGCAGCTTTATTTCGTTGAATCGCACCTTGCGCCAAAGACAATCGATCCATCAAAGGAAAGCTGAATGCAGAAACTTTCCATCCTGGTGGTTGAGGACGAAGCGATCATCGGCATGCTGCTGACCGAAGTGCTGAACGGGATGGGTCATGAGGTGATCGCTGTTGTGGGCACCGAAGCGGCGGCAGTCACGATCGCCGCAGAGTACAAGCCAGATCTGCTGATCGTCGACGCCGGCTTGACCTCGGGCAACGGTCTTTCTGCGGTAGACACGATCCTCGCGTCCCGGGCCGTGCCGCATTTCTACACCACCGGCGACGCACTCAAGGTGCGGCTGCTCAGGCCCGATGCGATCATTCTCGAGAAGCCGTTCTACGAAGCCGACCTTGCCGATGCCATCGAGCTTGCACTTTCCCTGTCCGCGAGCGTGACAGAATGAAGCACTTTCAGGTCCTGGCGATCTCGGGCAGCCTGCGCAAGGAATCCTACAACAGCGCCGCCTTGCACGCTGCACAGCAACTCGCTCCCGGCGATGTAAAGATCACAGTCTCGGATATTTCCGCCATTCCGCTCTATAATGATGACGTCCGCCTTGCGGGTCTGCCGGCGAGCGTCGTGAGCCTTGGCGAGGCGATCTCCGCCGCCGATGCGGTACTGATCGCGACACCGGAATATAACTATTCGATCCCCGGCGTGCTCAAGAATGCTATCGATTGGGTGTCAAAAATCCCTGAATTGCCCTTTCGTCATAAGCCGATCGCAATCATGGGCGCCAGTCAGGGCACCATGGGAACTGCCCGTTCGCAATATGATCTGCGCAAAGTCTTCGTCTCCCAGGACGCCTATGTCCTCAGCCAACCCGAGATCATGATTGCCGCGGCGCAAACGCGCTTCGATGCCGATGGGAATTTGACCGACGAAAAGACCCGCGCGTTGATCGCGCAACAGATTGTCGCGCTTAGGGAATGGGCGCTGCGGCTGCGGGATTGAAGTCTTGGCGCGAATAGGATGACTTTTGCAGTTCATCCGCCGGCGTCAGAATATTTACGGCGTTCTGAAACATTTCGCGCCCCGGCGGGTTATCATCAGCAGCTCCCATTGTCCGGTTAAGCTTATGATCTAGATGGAATAGTTCGCAATGGCCGACCGGCGATCATTGCCGCGGCAGCGTTTGTATTCACCACCTTCAGGAGAGAGCATCATGCAGTATGACCAAGGCGATCCGTCCGAGCTTAGAGATAAGTTCTGGAATGCGATGACCCAATCATCATTCGTCATGCTCCAGCTGGATTCCGATCAGGACAGCGCCGCGCCGATGACCGCGCAGCTCGACAAAGACGCTAATTCGGCGATCTGGTTCTTCACCGGTCGCGATGGCCGCTTCGCGCAAATGGGATCGGCAACGGCGACCTATCAGTCAAAGGGCCATGACGTTTTCTGCCGCTTTTCAGGCGTCCTGAGCGAGGAAACCAGCCGTGAGCGGCTGGACAAGCAATGGAGCAACTTTGTCGAAGCCTGGTTCCCGGGCGGAAAAGACGATCCCAACCTGCTGATGTTGCGCATGGATTTGGGTGACGCATCGATCTGGGCTGGTGAGTTGGGCGTGATCAACACTGCCAGAATGATGCTCGGAATGGATGTTACTGAAAATGTCAAAGGTGGGTACGCGCAAGTGGACCTCTGACGGCTAGGCACACGAGACAGCTTTCTCAATTCCAGCGTTGGCGAGCGCCCCTCGGCCAACGCTCGGACGGCTGCCAATGGTTTGGTTCCGACCACTCCCTCAATCCCGGACCGGACCATTGGCAGCTAAACCGGCTGCGTGCTCACACCATTTCCGCAAGAATGTCGCTGATCGAGACGAAGGCGAAGCAGACTGAACTGTCCGCCACGCCGTAAGGTAGAAATAGGTCGTCACCCACGCGGATCGCACCACAGGTATAGACGACGTTGGGGACATAGCCTTCGCGGTCCTCATCAGCTGCGGACAGGATCGGCACGGTGGTCCGGCCGATCACTTTGGACGGATCGTCCTTGTCGAGCAATGCCGCGCCGATCGCGTATTTGCGCATTGCGCCGACGCCGTGGGTCAGCACCAGCCAGCCTTCTTCCAGTTCGATCGGCGCGCCACAATTGCCGATCTGCACGAACTCCCAGGGAAACCGCGGCTCAAGCAGCAATGTGCCACCTTCCCAGTTTTCGAGCGTGTCCGAGCGCAGCAGATAGAGGTTCTTGCCATCTTGCCGCCCGATCATCAGGAACTGGCCGTCGATCTTGCGCGGGAACAACGCCATGCCCTTGTTCCGCCCGGCACCGCCGACAATCGGGGTCAGAGTAAAGTCCCGGAAATCGCGGGTGCGCAGCAATTCGGAGCGGATATCGCGGCCACTGTAGGCGGTATAGGTGCCGATCCACTCGCTCTTGCCGCTCTCGGTCTCAAACTCGACCAGCCGCAGATCCTCTAACCCGTTGCGCTGGGCTTCGGTCATCGGAAAGATCACCGTGCCGGAAATGGTGCTTTCACGGTGACGATAGACCGATACGGATCCTTCTTCTGCATCGGACTTTGGCTTGCCCATCATCACGGCAGTAGCGAACGGGGGCTGCGGCAGCAGGCTGAGCTGGCGACCGGCGGAGATAATCCCCTCACGAAAAGCGATCGTCGAGATATGCCCTTCGCCGACGGCCCGCAGCGACAGGATGATGCGCACCGAGCCCTCTCGAAGCCCGGACTGGTCAGGATGGCGGACCACGCTGGGGTTCATCAAGGCAGCGGCGGAAAAGCTGTATTCGTGGCAGAAATAGGCACCGATGAGCCGCTTGGTCGCCCGTCGCAGGGCTTTGCCATCGAGCTGGAGCGCTGTCTCGATCTGTAGATATCGGTCATCGAAAAAGCGTTCGATCTGCCAGTGGCGATCGGCAAAATCGTTGAGGACTATGCTCAGCTCCGCGCGGACCGTGCGCGGATCGAGGCCGATGATGTCGGCAACCAGCTTGCGCACCCGGTCGATGTCGGGGCCTGCTGCTTGCCAGGCGAGATGGAACGGGCGCACCACCACGCGGCCGGGGTCAGCATGGAGCCGCAATTCGTGTTGCACGAGTTCGACCATGGCGTTCTACCCTCTTACCGGTCCGACCTTTGCCCTCAGTCTAGCGATCGCACAGCTCGCCAGCTGCCAGGCAAGCACCGATTCCGCTCCCTCATTCAAATTAAGCCCACGCGGATTGATCCCGTCATGGCAGGAACCCGTCAGCGGATCGACGACCACAACACCGCGATCATTGGCACCGTGAAACCACGCATAGGCGCGCTCAGCTTCAGCGATCCAGCGGCGGTCGCCGGTGGCATCGAAGGCGGCGCTGGCCCCATCAATCGCAGCCCAAGCCTCGACCGGCTGCTGATCAAACGGACGCGGCGCGGCGTATTCATGGCCAAAACTGTCGGATCCAACCGGCCGGAACGAGCCGGTCGAGCTGATTTGCAGGTCCATAATCCAGGCCAGCGTTTCAAGGCCGCTGGCGACAAAATCGGGCCGATCGAGCCGCAATCCGGCGCGGATCAGAGCTTCGGGCATGCGGCAATTGTCATAGGCCAGAACGCTTTCAAACCATGGCCAGTCGGTGCGGCGCGATGCCGCGATGCATGACAGGAGAAATTCGGCGCCATCGCCAAGGATGGCCTGTGCCATCTCATCCCCGCCTTCAGATGCCAGCAGATAGTCCGCGCCCAGCATCGCGAAAGCCTTGGCGCGCGGTGAACCGAAATCACGCGCGCTGAACAGTGTCTGGCCAAACAACTTGCGCGCCCAGCGCCGCAGAGAATCTGTCCGGCCTTCATGCGCTGTTGCGCCCAGCGCCCAGAGAGCGCGGCCGCAGCTGTCTTCGGATCCGACCTCTTCAAGCCAGTTCCGGCCATAGCCCATGAAGTTGCGGAACTCGCCGCTATCGCCGTTCCAGGCACTTTGCACAAAGCCGGCGAAAGTGGCGGTGAGGCGTGAGCGATGCGGCTCGGCATGATCGCCGATCCGGTTCATCAGCATCAGTGCGCGAGCATTATCATCGATACAATAGCCATGCGCTCGGTCGGGCACTGCAAATATGGAATGCTGGAGGATGCCAGTACCATCGCAGATTCGCAGTAAGCCTTCGATGCCGTTGGGCTGTGCGGTTGCCACTCGCGGCCTCGGCGGGTCGGTTTGAACGAGGGTGATTGTGTCCATGCAATGCTCTGCAAATGCCGACCAGATCATCGTTCGGCCACGCTGGTAAGCCCGCGCCTGCATCGCCAGCAGCCGTTCAGGAGCATCGAGCAGTGCGACGATTTCGCGCGCCAGCGTGGTGCTGTCATTGAACGGAACCAGCACACCGTTGTCATCCGCCAGAAGTTCCTTGGCATGGGCATAGGGCGTGGATACCACCGCTTTGCCTAGCGCCACCGCATAGGACAGCGTGCCCGATGTCGCCTGATTGGCCCCGCGGTAAGGCGTGACATAAATGTCCGCCGCCTCGATCAGATCGAGCAGAGTATCGGTCTCAACAAAGGCATCGATCCAATGGATATGGTCCTCAACCCCGAGTTGCCGAGCAAGGCTTTGCAGCCGTTCGCGATAAGCCTCGCCTTCGCACGCCAGCAGGTTGGGATGGGTCGCACCGACAATGCAATAAAGCAGGTCTGGATGGGCCGCGATGATGTCAGGCAGCGCGGCAATCGCGGTCTCGATGCCCTTTCCCGGCGAAAGCAGGCCAAACGTCATCAGCACTTGCCGCTCAACGAAGCCGAACTCGGCCTTGAACTGCGCAGTCCTTCCGAACGGGCGGTCCGGCACGCCGTGCGGGATCAGGACGATCTGGTCCCGATCTGCGCCGAACACATCTTCGAGCAAATCAGCAGCGCGCTGCGACATCACTATCAGCTTTGAGGCCCGCTCAATCAGCCGCCGCATCACTCGCATCTGGTCGGGATCGGGATCGGGCATGACTGTGTGCAGCGTCACGATCAGCGGGGCAGCAATCCGGTCGATCGTTTCCAGAACCATGTCGCCCGCATGGCCACCGAACAGCCCGAATTCGTGCTGGAGCCAGACAACGTCAGCACAGCTCGCCTCTATTGCGGCGGCGGCTGCGACGAAGCTGGCGGCATCGCTTTGAACGATCACGCCGCATACCGGCGCGGCAAAGGCTATGTCATTGGTGGACGGCGCCATGGCGTAGACATCGACTGTGGCATCCGGAAAACCTGCCATAATTGAGGTGTGGATATCGGCGGTGAAGGTTGCGATTCCGCAGCGCCGCGGTGTGAAACCGCCGATCAGTGCGATCCTGTGTGCCGCCCTGTACGGCTCGACCTGGGGCTCGCTGAACCGAGGAAGCACCATTGCTGGCAACATAGCTAAAACAGGCATCTGCAGGTCCGGTTCTGGATCGTAGTAAAAAGGAGTGCGCCCCGGCCGCGAGGGGGGGTGAAGCCGGGGCGCGCTGGCGGGGAGATCGTTCGCCAGCAAGGTCATTTCTATCGGCCCATACCGTAATATCCGTCGACCAGCGTGCCGTAGGCCGGGTCATAGTCAGGGAGACGCTCGCGCTCATACTTCGGCGCTCGGTCAAGCTTATCCTTGCTGATATCGACAACGAAGCCGTGCCGCGCGACGACATACTTCAGCTTCCGCCACGGCAGAGGATAATGATCTTCACCCATCCCGAGAAAGCCGCCGAACGACATCACGGCATATTCCACCTGGCCGCTGTGCTTGTTGACCATGAAGTTATGGATCTGCCCGACTTTTTCGCCATCGTTGTTGAAGACTGAGGTGCCCTCAACCATGTCCGAGGCGATCAGCGAAGAGGTTTCGACATATTCAAGTTCGGGGCCGGCCATGATGTATTTCCCAATGAAGGTTGTGACGGGAAAACTGGTGCTCGGCGGAATTGTTCCTGAACTTCTCCTATTCGCCCGCTTTTTTCTCGGAAATCTGGGTCAGAGCGGTCTTCACATGCCCCGCCTCTTCGGCCAGGTTTGCTTCCTTGCGCGCGCTGATCGGATCCGACGCGCTCATGCCTTCGGATTCGGCATTGAGCCTGCCGTCCAGTTCGGAATCCCATTCGGCAAGCAGAGCCTGTTTATCAGCCGTGGCAAGCTCGGGATCGGCAAGCAGGGCCTCGGGCGTATCGAAGTGCTTGCGGGGATCGGGCGCGTCATCGGTCATGGCCTGGACCGCAGGACTGGCTTCAGCCGTCTGCGCCTCGCGTTCGCGGTGGACGATCAGGGCCTGGCCGATTGTCGCGATCACCGTTTCGGGCTCGAACGGCTTGGTGATCAGATAGGTCGGCTCGGGCCGTTCGCCGGTCAACAACCGCTCGGGGAAGGCGGTGATGAAGATCACCGGCACGCTCATCGCGCTCAAGATGTCCTTCACCGCGTCGATCCCGCTCGATCCGTCGGCCAGGCTGATATCGGCAAGGACGAGTTCGGGGCGGGTGCGTTCGGCCAGCGCGACCGCCTCGGTGCGGGTCCGGGCGATACCGGTCACGCTATGGCCCAGCTGTTCGACGATCGAGCGGATATGCAGCGCGATGATTGCTTCGTCTTCGATGATCATCACTGCGGCCTGGAGGCTGTCGGCAATAGATTGCCGGGCAGCGGCGATGTCGGCTGAAATAGCATCGAGGCTTCTGCCGGTCATGGCGGCGGCATCATGGATACTGAATCCTTCAACGGCGGTAAGCAGCAGCGCTTGGCGGCTGTGCATCGGCAAGCCGCTGACCAAGCCTTCAGCCGTGGGGGATTGGTTGAGGTCCAGCGCGGGCTGCCACAGCTTGTGGAAGATCCGGTAAAGCTCGAACCGGGGTGGCTTGTCTGTAGCGAATTCTTCCGGAGCGAGCAGCAACGCCTCCAGCACTTCGCGAACTGCGCCATCGCCCAGCCGCTGCGATCCGGTTAGCGCGCGCGCGTAGCGGCGCAGCAAGGGAAGTTCAGGTCCGACCGCTTCTCTCAATGACATGTCCGCTCCTCAATGAGACAGGGAAACTGCGCTGAACAATATTTGTTCCCGCCGGCGGAACTTTTTTCGTCTGGCGGGTTTACCCTAGCTGGATGGCACCTGCGCTATCGCATACCGGCCAAGGCGAGGATTTCGGTGACAAACCTGCATACATCTTCCAAACTGAATGGCCCAGACCAAAAACAAGTGCTGGCGGAGCGACAAGCGATGGCGAAGGCAAGCAAGCCAGAAAATCAAGACGAAGTCATCGGCGGCGATCCGATCGCGGCGGCGCTCAAACAGATGCACGATGCTGTGGCCAGCGAAGAACTGCCCGACGATTTCCTGCGGCTGTTGGACGAGATCGATACGAAGATTACCGCGAAAAAGGCCGCGCATTGATGGCGCCTGCCTCCGCCTCGACCGCGACGAATCCAGACCCTGACAAGCTATTCCGGGATCAGCTCGTCGCGCTCCTGCCCTCGCTGCGGGCCTTCGCGCGCGGGCTTTGCCGCCACCGGGATATGGCTGATGATCTGGCGCAAGATACGATGATGCGGGCCTGGGCCGCACGGGCCAGTTACACCGAAGGCTCCAATTTCCGCGCCTGGATGTTCATGATCATGCGCAACCAGTTCTATACGACACTGCGCAAGAACTCGCGGATGACCACGCTTGATCCCGAGGTTGCCGAACGGGTGCTGGTAGTCGCTCCGGCCCAGCAAGATGGCATCAATGTGGACGATGTCGCCAAGGCGCTGCAACGGCTTCCTGCGCAGCAGCGCGAGGTGCTGTTGCTAATCGGTGCCAACGAAATGTCCTATGAGGAAGCTGCCGAGGTGATCGGCTGCGCGATGGGTACCGTGAAGAGCCGTCTTGCACGCGGACGTCTGGCCCTGGCAGCCCTGATCGATGGCCCGGCGGATGGTGTCTTGCCTGCATCGCCGCAACAGCGCAGAGTCGATGGGCATGGTCAAAACGCGGCCAGAGTTTTCGACGACGTACTGCGTGAACCGCCCCACCGCACCATGCCCGCTTCCGCCGGATAGGCAGAAAGGGATAGCTATCGTGCGTCCGATGACCCTGCGCAGCGGGCTTATGCTGATCGTGGTTGCCGCGTTGTTGCCGATTGGCACGCTCAGCGTCGTCCAGGCGCTGGCGAACTTGCGCTATGCCCATACATTGATCGGCAACCAGTTGGTCACGAGCGCCTTGGCCACAGCGAGCAGCGAGAACGATTCGATCATCATCAGCAAGCAGATACTATTTTCGCTCAGCAGCAGTGTCAGAGTCCGTTCGGGCGGTGCTGCCTGTCATGACACGCTGAAGGCGAACCTTGGAAGCAGCCCGGCACTGCTCAATCTGGCGCGATCGGATGCAACAGGGCGGGTCCTGTGTTCAGTACTGCCATTTGATCCAGCAACCTCCTTTGCCAAAGATGCCTGGTGGCAGCGCGGTATCAAGGCAAAGGATTTTACCGTCAGCGCGCCGGTATTCGGTCCAATTTCGAAGCGGCGCATTCTGGTCGGTATGCTACCGCTTGTGGCGGAAGATGGCAGCCAGGATGGCGCGGTAACGGTGGCGATCGACGCGAGCTGGCTGGAACGGTCGCTGGAAAATTCAGAATTGGCGTACGGCGCCGAAGTGGCAATTGTCGACCAGAGCGGGACAGTCGTTCTGAAGGGAGGAGCCAGCGAACTGCCGCGCTTTGACGTCAACGCCGCAAACATGCAGGTCGCCGAGGCTAGATCAAAAGATGGCACCGCCTGGATGTATGCCGTCGCTCCGCTCTATGAGCGCGAACTATTCGTAGTTTATGCCGAACCGACCGAGCGTTTGATGGCAACAGCGGTTGGCCAAGTACGGATTAACCTCATCCTGCCGATCATCACTTTGCTGCTTGCGTCCCTCGCGATCTGGCTGGGCAGCAACCAGCTGGTCTTGCGCTGGCTCGATTCCCTCCGCACGCTTGC
>VFKS01000014.1 GCA_009885425.1 Novosphingobium sp. | reverse complement strand
GCGATGGGTTAACCATGAAATAAGGCACGCGGTGTAGCAGGACCAAACGTTACGGGAGTTTTCATGCGCGTTCTGGTTACCGGTGCTGCCGGATTCATTGGCTACTGCCTGGCGCAGCGATTGCTGGCGCGCGGGGATATCGTGATCGGGGTCGATAACCTCAACGACTATTATCAGGTCAGCCTGAAGCGCGACCGGGTGGCGGCACTGGCCGCAGCGGGCGGCAACCGCTTTACGTTCCACACGCTCGATTTTTCGGACATGGCGGCGCTGAATGCGGCGCTCGATGGCACGCAGATTGACCGGGTGGTGCATCTGGGGGCGCAAGCCGGGGTGCGCTATTCGATCGACAACCCGCAGGCCTATGTCGCCTCCAACCTGGCCGGTCACGTCAACCTCCTCGAATTGGCGCGGCACCGGCAGGTCGAACATATGGTCTATGCCAGCTCCAGCTCGGTCTATGGCGGCAATGCCAAGCTGCCGTTCGCGGTGGAGGACCGGGTCGACCATCCCGTCTCACTCTACGCCGCGACCAAGCGCGCTGATGAGCTGATGAGCGAGACCTACGCTCACCTGTTCCGTCTGCCGCTGACTGGGCTGCGGTTCTTCACCGTCTATGGCCCATGGGGGCGGCCCGATATGATGCTGTGGAACTTCACCCGGCGGATCCTGGCGGGCGAGCCGATCCCGCTGTTCAACCACGGCGATATGTTCCGCGATTTCACCTATATCGACGATATCATCGCCGGGGTAATCGCTTGCCTCGATAGCGCCCCGGCTGATGACGGCGCCCAAAAGGCCGGCGGATCGGTCAAACCGCACGCGCTCTACAACATCGGCAACAACCGCTCCGAAGCGCTGATGAAAGTTGTCGGCCTGCTCGAGGAAGCTTGCGGGAAGAAGGCCGAGCTTGAAATGCTGCCGATGCAGCCGGGCGATGTTCACAAAACCTATGCCGATATCTCGGCGATCCAGCGCGATCTGGGCTACGCCCCGACCACCAGCATCGAGGTGGGTGTCCCCAGCTTTGTGCGCTGGTACCGGGATTATCACGCGGTCTGACCCTTGATGCTTTGCGCGCCATAGGCAATCACTCCCCCATGGCGATTCTTTCAGATAAGTGGATCCGCACCCAGGCGCTTGAGCATGGGATGATCGAGCCGTTCGTTGAGGCCCAGCGCCGCGACGGCTGCATTTCCTATGGGCTGTCGAGCTATGGCTATGACGCGCGGGTCGCGCCCGAGTTCAAGATCTTCACCAACGTCAATTCTTCGGTGGTCGATCCCAAGCAGTTCGACCCCCAAAGTTTTGTCGACCGCGAAACCGACGTCTGCATCATCCCGCCGAACAGTTTTGCGCTCGCCCGGACGGTCGAATACTTCCGCGTGCCGCGCGACGTGCTGGTGATTTGCCTGGGCAAAAGCACCTATGCCCGCTGCGGGATCATCGTCAACGTCACCCCGTTGGAGCCAGGCTGGGAAGGCCACGTGACGCTGGAATTCTCCAACACCACGCCGCTGCCCGCCAAGATCTATGCCAACGAGGGCGCCTGCCAGTTCCTGTTTCTGCAGGGCAACGAGCCGTGCGAAACCAGCTATGCTGATCGGGCCGGAAAATACATGGGCCAGCGCGGAGTGACGTTGCCCAAGCTCTGAGAGGAAGCGCGCGATGGAAACGCCGATGTTCGATCAATGGCGGTCGCGCTCTCCGCACTACGATGAAAGCCACGAGGCGGTTTGTGATACCGTTCGGGCCTTCGTTTCCCGCGAGATTACCCCGCACGTTGATGAATGGGAGGCAGCAGGCGAACTGCCGCGCGCGTTGCACCGCAAGGCCGCCGCAGCCGGTGTTCTGGGGCTCAATTATCCGGAGGAGTTTGGCGGTACCGGCACGGCGTTCAACCTGTTTCACGGGCTGGTCCAGACCGAGGAACTGGCCCGGCCCGGCGCGGGCGGGATCTGTGCTTCGCTGATGACCCACGGGATCGGCCTGCCGCCAATTCTGGCGATGGGCAGCGATGCGCTGAAACACCGGATCGCGCCAGAGGTGCTGGCGGGGGAGAAGATCATCTGCCTGGGCATTACCGAGCCGGGCGGCGGATCGGATGTCGCGAACCTGAAGACCAAGGCGGAGCGCAAGGGCGCCAGCTACGTGGTCAACGGGGCCAAGACGCTGATCACTTCGGGGATGCGGGCGGACTATATTACGCTGGCAGTTCGGACCGGCGGGCCCGGGATCGGCGGAGTATCGTTGTTGCTTGTCGAAACCGACCGGCCCGGGGTCAGCCGCACGGCGCTGGCCAAGATGGGCTGGCATTCGAGCGATACTGCGACAATCCATTTTGACGATGTCGAGGTTCCGGCAGAGAACCTGATCGGTCCAGAGAACGGCGGGTTCGCCGGGATCATGCGGAATTTCAACGGCGAGCGATTGGGGATGAGCCAGCAGGCCAACGCCTTTGCGAGGATCTGTTTCGAAGATGCGCTGGATTGGGCGCGTGGGCGCGAGACGTTTGGCAAGCCGCTCGTGACCAATCAGGTCATCCGTCATAAGCTGGCCGATATGGTCCGGCGGATTCAAGCGACGCAGGCCTGGATCGATCACTGTGCCTGGTGCGTCCTGAACGACAAGGCCTTCCCCGGCGACTTCGCGCTGCTCAAGGTCCAAGCCACCCAGACCATGGAATTCTGCGCGCGTGAGGCTTGCCAGATACTGGGCGGGGCCAGCTTTGTCAGCGGCAGCCGGATTGAGCGGATTTACCGCGAGGTGCGAGTCATGGCGATCGGCGGGGGCAGCGAGGAGATCATGTTCGACCTTGCGAGCCGGCAGTACCGGTTCTGATTTCCAGCGTGCCGTAACGTCCGTGGAAATCCGTTCGACATCGCACCTGCTTTGTGGCCTTGTCTGCGCGATTCCGAACCAAGATTCGGACCTGAGGAGAGCTTACCATGACCGCCAAGGCAGACCGCCCCTATGATATCGTAGTCTACGGCGCGACCGGTTACACCGGGCGGCTGGTGGCCGAGTATCTGGCCCATCATTACAAGGGCAAGGGTCCGAAGTGGGCGATGGCCGGGCGCAGCGCCGACAAGCTGGCCGAAGTGCGCGATCTGATTGGTGCCCCAGCCGATACCCCGCTGATCGTCGCCAATTCGGACGATCCCGCCAGCATGACCGCGCTGGCCGAAAGCGCCCGGGTGATCGTCACCACGGTTGGACCATACCAGCTCTATGGCGAACCCCTGCTGAAGGCCTGTGTTGAGGCCGGGACCGACTATGCTGACTTGTGCGGCGAGCCGGGCTGGATGCGCCAGATGATCGATCAGTACCACGAAGCGGCCAAGGCATCGGGCGCGCGGATTGCGTTTTCGGCTGGGTTTGATTCGATCCCGTTCGATCTGGGCGTGTTGATGCTCCAACACGAAGCCAAGGCCCGCCACGGCAGCCCCGCCCCGCGGGTCAAGGGCCGGGTCCGGGGGATGCAGGGTACGTTCTCGGGCGGGACCGCCGCCAGCCTGACCGAAACGATGAAGGCCGTTGCCCGCAACCCTTCGCTGATCAAGATCCTGCAAAGCTCGTTCGGGCTGACCCCGGGCTTTGAAGGCCCGTCGCAGCCGCTCGGGCTGATGCCGGAGTATGAGGAAAGCGTCGGCAAATGGGCCGCGCCATTCATCATGGCGACGATCAACACCAAAAACGTCCACCGCACCAATTTCCTGCTCGGCCACCCCTATGGTGCCGATTTCAAATACGACGAGATGATGCTGACCAGCGCTGGCGAACTGGGCGAGAAGGCCGCCCACGCAGTCGGCGAAATGCTCAAGAACCCGTTCGGCGCCAAGCCGCCCAAACCCGGCGAAGGCCCGAGTGCCGAAGAGCGCGAGAACGGCTTTTACGACGTGCTGTTCATCGGCGAATACCCGGACGGCAAGACGATCCGCTATGGCGTCAAGGGCCGCTATGATCCGGGCTATGGCTCGACCAGCCGGATGATCGCCGAAACCGGCATCGCGCTGCTGGATTGCAAGGCCGAGGGCGCAATTTCGACGCCCGGTGCCTTGCTGGGCGAGGCGCTGGTCAAGCGCTTGCAGGACCACGCCGAGATCACTTTTGCGGTTGAGGAATGACCGAAACCTCGGCGTCGCTCGACGAAGAGAACGAATGGAAGATCGGCTGGCGGATCGTACTCGGCTGCGCGCTCGGCGCGGGGGCCGGGATTGTCCTGTTGTTTTTCACCTTCAACATGTTCGTGCTGCCGATGGCACAGGAACTGGGTGTGACCCGCGGTGAGATCGGCTCGATCCAGGCGCTGATTGTCACCGGAGCGCTAGGGGCCGTGGTGATTGGCCAAGCGGTCGACCGTATTGGCTTCAAGCCGATCTACATCGGTTCGGCGCTGATCGTGATCATCGGCCAGGTTCTGGCGGTGCTGTTCGCCACGACAATCGCGCATATGGCGCTCAGCATCGCCGTGCTCGGCTTTTTTGGCGTGGGGACGACCGCCGTGGTGACCACGCGCCCGGTGAACGTCCATTTCCGCAAGTACCGCGGCCGCGCACTGGGGCTGGTGGCGACCGGGGTGTCGATCTTCGCGATCATTGCCCCGCAGATCCTCGCGCCGATCATCGAGGACTATGGCTGGCGTGGCGGCTTCCTGGCGCTATCGGCTTTCATGGGACTGGTCGGGATCCCGGCCGTAGCGCTGATTGTGCCGGACAGCGCCAGCCGCGCCCATACCGGGCTGGGGGGCAGCGGCGGGCGCAGCGACTGGTCGTTCCTCAAGACCCGGGATTTTCAGCTGATGGCCGCCGGCATCATCGCCATGGGCATGGCAACGGCCGGGTTCGTGGGCCAGCTATCGCCAGTCGTCCAGGAAGAAGGTTTTGATGCGAGGATCGGCGCGCTGGCGGTCTCGGTCTTTGCAGCCGGACAGTTCGTCGGGCGGCTGGGCGGCGGCTGGCTGCTCGATCATTTCCGGCCGCAGACCGTCGCACTCGTCTTTACGGTGATCCCGGGTAGCGGCTTTCTGTTGTTCCTGTTGACCGACCAGTTGCTGTGGGCCGCGATCCTCGCCGCCGCGATGATCGGGCTGCAACAGGGGGTTGAGCTGGATCTGTTTGCCTACTTCGTCGCGCGCCGTTTTCCGATCGCGCAGTACGGCACGATCTATGGTGCACTCAACGGCTTCAGCTGGATCGGCAACGCCGTGGGCATCGTCGGGATCGGCCTGCTGCACGATTCGCTGGGCAGTTACAACCTGGCCCAAGGCATCGGCATGGCCGCGCTGATACTGGGGGCAGTGCTGATCTGGGCTGTGCGCCTGCCGCCGCTAATCGCCAAGCCGCAAGGCTTCCGCGCTGGTTGAGGCATAACCGGCAGCATCGATCGCCGAAAGGCCAAGCCCGGTCAGCGCCAGGACCAGCATTTCCTCGAGCCGCCGCGCCGCCTCGGCCCGGTCGATACGGCGCTCGATCGCATTGGACATCAGGACCTGGTACAGCCCCAGCCAGAAGCGGAGCCCGCTTTGCTGCACTTCCGGGCGTAGCCGGCCAGTGGCGATCGCGGCATTGATATCGGCCGCGATACCCTGATTGAGCGGTTGTCACGCAGTGTCGAGCTGCAGATATTGCGCAGCATGATCGCGGTCTTAAGGGGCTAATCGAGCGTAAAGGCGAGACCGGTGCGCATCCCCTGGCCTGATCGCCTTCGTCACCGCCCTGCAACTGCGCATCAAGCGCCTGTTTTCCCGCCAGTCCAAGGAAGCTTCCGCATGAAACTCTGCACCTACACAGCCCAGGGCCAGACCCGCACCGGGATCGTCGCCGGCGATACCGTCATCGACAGCGGCGTGCCGGGCACGATGATCGACCTGATCAAGGATTGGGACGCGCTGAAGCCCCAGCTTGAAGCCAAGGCGGCTGCGGGCGGCGGCGTGCCTCTGACGTCGGTCAAGCTCGAGGCGCCAGTTCAGCGCCCCGGCAAGATCTTTGCGATCGGCCTCAACTATGCCGATCACATCGCCGAATCGAACATGGGTACGCCCGGGCAGCAGGTCTGGTTCACCAAGGCCCAGACCAGCGTCAACGCCCCCTTCGATCCAATCCTGATCGCGCGCGGCGCGTTCACCAACGATTACGAGGTCGAGTTGGTCGCGGTGATCGGGGCAGGCGGCAAGCACATCGCCGCAGCCGACGCGCCAGCTGCAATTTTTGGCTATTGCGTGGGCAATGACGTGACCGAACGGATGGCTCAGCACGCCACCCCGCAGTGGTCGTTCGGCAAGAGCTTTGACACCCATGCCCCGATGGGCCCGTGGATTGTGACCTCCGACGAGCTGGGCGATCCGCACGGCCTGGGGATCCGCTGCTTCGTCAATGGCGAACAGCGGCAGGCGTCGAACACCCAGCATCTGGTATTTGACGTCTGGCAGCAGGTTGAACACCTGTCCAAGGGCATGACGCTGGAGCCCGGCGACTGCCTGTTCACCGGCACCCCCGGCGGCATCGGCGCCGCGATGGACCCCCGGCAGTTCCTGAAGGCCGGCGATGTTGTGCGGACCGAAATCGACAGGCTGGGCCATATCGAAGGCACTATGGTGGCTGAGGCATAGTCCATGGAGCGGGCTTTTGATTGCGACGTGCTGATTGCCGGTGCTGGGCCCATCGGCGTTACTCTGGCGGTGCTGCTCGCCAAGCGCGGGGTGAAAGTGATTGTCGCCGAAAAGGAAGCAGCGATCTATCCGCTGCCGCGCGCCGCGCATATCGATCACGAAGGGATGCGGATCCTGCAGGAAGCCGGGGCCTCCGACGCGATCATGGCGGTTGGCCGGCCGCCAACATGATCCACCAACCCGGTGTCGAGTCCGAATTGCGCCGCGGCCAGCCTTGCGCGCGCATGGGCAGCATTGCTGGGTTGAACCGTGGCGGCTAGGCTGGCGACGATGACTACTCTCGCCGACCGGCTTTCAGACCCCGCCAGCACCACGATCTTCGAGATCATGTCAGGCCTTGCGCGCGAGCTCGGCGCGATCAACCTCGGCCAGGGGTTCCCCGAGCTGGAAGAACCGCCCGAACTGATCGCGGCGGCGCAGCGGGCGCTGGCGGATCGTTCCAACCAGTACCCGCCGATGCGCGGGCTGCCGGAACTACGCGAAGCGATCGCTGCCTACTACCGGGCCGAGCAAGGCCTAAACATCGACCCCGCCGGCATCGTCGTTACCTCGGGCGCGACCGAGGCGCTTGCCGCCAGCCTGCTCGCGCTGGTCCGGCCGGGCGACGAAGTGGTGCTGATTCAGCCGCTCTACGATGCCTATCTGCCATTGGTGCAATGGGCCGGAGGAACGGCAAAGCTGGTCAGTCTTGAGCCGCCGCACTGGTCGCTGCCGCTAGGACGTCTGGGTGCTGCAATCGGGCCTAAAACCAAAGGTATCGTGCTCAACACCCCCAACAACCCGGCAGGGACCATGCTGACCCGGGCCGAGCTTGAAGCGGTCGGGGTTCTGGCCGAGGCGCACGATCTGTGGGTGATCAGCGACGAAGTGTGGGAAGGGATGGTGTTTGACGGCACCCCGCACATTTCCGTGCTGACCATTCCGACGCTGGCCGAGCGGTCGGTCAAGATCGGCTCGGCCGGCAAGATCTTTTCGATGACCGGGTGGAAGATCGGCTGGGCCGTCGCCACTCCGCCTTTGGCTGCAGCGGTAGCTGGCAAGCATCAGTTCCTGACCTTTACCACCGCCACCCCGCTGCAATGGGCAGTAGCGGAAGCTTTGGCCCTGCCGCCGGAATGGCACGCCGCCCATCGCGACCGCTATGCCAAGGCCAAAGCGCGGCTGGTCAGCGGCCTGATCGGTGCCGGCTTTGCCGTTCTGCCCGCCAGCGGGACCTGGTTTGTAACCATTGATCTGGCCGCCTCGGGCCTGCCCAGCGATGACACTGCCGTGGCCGAGCGGCTGATCCGCGCGGCAGG
>VFKS01000511.1 GCA_009885425.1 Novosphingobium sp. | reverse complement strand
TCTGCGCCCAGAACTGCGCCCCGCCCGCCTTCGCCTGACCAGTCCAGCGCCGCAGCGCGTCGATCATCGCCGGATCAGCTGGGCGATCAAGAATGACGTTGCCGGGGCGTTCCAGATGATCCGCATCGACCTGGATATTGCCCGACAACAGCATTCCCGCCCCGCCTTTGCCCCAGACATCGTATAGCCGCTCCAGTTCGGCCGTGGGGCGGCCAGCGGGATCGGCCAGTCCTTCGGTCATTGCCGCCTTGGCCAATCGGTTGGGCAGCAACGCGCCGCACGGCAGGGTCAGCGGAGTCTCGATCATCAGGCCAGTATCCTGTTATTGGGTTTTCATTGCCGGGACCGCACGTGCGGCGTCCTCTGGCGTGATCCCCGGCGCGGGGGCCGCGCTGATCGTCTCGATCCGGCGGGCGACTCGCCCGGCCCGCTGGATTGCGCGGACCAGCCGGGGATAGACTCCGCAGCGGCACAGGTTGGGAACGGCTTGGGCGATATCCTCTGCCGTGGGATCGGCGTTGCGGGCCAGCAAGGCAGCAGCAGCTATCGCAATCCCCGGCGTGCAAAACCCGCACTGGATCGCCTGTTCGGCGACCAACGCCTGCTGCACCGGATGCGAGCGATCGGCTGAGAGGCCTTCGATGGTGGTGACCGACCGCCCCTCAACCTCGGCCAGGGTCACCAGACAGCTACGCAACGCCTCGCCATCGATCAGCACCATGCAGGCGCCGCAATCACCATTGCCGCAACCGTATTTGGTTCCGGTCAGATTGGCGGCATCGCGCAAGGCCCACAGCAGCGGGGTCTGGCTATCCAGCTTGAATTCAACCGGACGGTTGTTGACGATCAGACGCGGCACGAACCCGCAGGCCTAGTCGCGCCAGGTGCGGTCGATCTTGTCGATCTGGCGGGTCCACGCGGCAAAGTCAGTCGCGCCCGGAAGTGTGCCGGGGATGCCCCCCTCGTGCAGATCGCGCAGATGCACAGCCACCACTTCGTCAGAGACCACGATCGGCTTGCCCGCTGCCATGGTCGCCAGTTGCACCTCGCAGGCGCGCTGGAGTGACCAATGGGTAATGAATATCTCGGAGATCGAACGCCCCAGGATCACCGGGCCGTGGTTCTTGAGCATCAGGATGCGCTTGTCACCCAGATTGGCGAGCAGCCGCTCAGCCTCTTCAGCGCGAACCGTGATCCCTTCGAAATCGTGGTAAGCCAGCCGTCCTGAAAAATTGCAGGCATAGAAATTGACCGGCTGAAGCCCGCCTTCCATGCTGCACACCGCCATCATCGCGGTGGTGTGGCTGTGACAGATTGCGTGGGCCGAGGGGACATTGGCGTGGAAATAGCCGTGCTGGGTGAACCCGGCCTTGTTGACCGGATAGGGGCTGCCATCGAGCACATTGCCCTCGATATCGATCTTGACCAGATTCGACGCGCAAACCTCGGAATAGAGCAGCCCGAACGGGTTGATCAGGAACGCGCCTTCCTCGGCCGGCACTTTGACCGAG
>VFKS01000537.1 GCA_009885425.1 Novosphingobium sp. | reverse complement strand
CGGTTGAAGGCGCTGATCATCATCAGCCGATGCATTGGCGCTTGCTCGATGGCGCGAAATTGCAGCTGGCAGGTTCGGTGCGGTGCTGGCGGGCCAGTCTGTTGCCGCGGCTGGTTCCCGGTCAAGATCCGAGCGGGTTTGACCTGTTTCTTACCGCCGATGCACCGCTCGCCTCCGCCCCTTCCAATCCGGCACCCGGTGCAGTGGTCTTGCCGAATAACGGACCGGGGCTGGTTGGGCGCGATATTGCGCCAGTCTTGCGCCAGCCGATCGCCCGGATCATCGCCAATGCCGAAACGATCCGGACCCGGATGGCTGGGCCTTTGGCTGAGGAATACAGCCAGTATGCCGCCGATATCGCCGCCGCCGGACAGCATCTGTTGGCGCTGGTCGAGGATCTGGCCGATCTGGAAGTGGTCGAATCCGTGGAATTCAATACCGCGCCAGACCGGATCGATCTGGCCGATGTGGCGCGCCGGGCGGCGGGGATTCTGGCGGTGCGGGCGCAGGAAAACGGCATTTCGATCGATCCACCCAAGCTGGGCGAGCATTTGCCTGCGATCGCGGAATTCCGCCGGGTTCTGCAGATTATGCTCAATCTGGTCGGCAACGCGATCCGCTATTCACCCGACAATTCGCAGATCTGGATACGGTTGGAGGATTCTGGCGCTCGGGCGCGGTTGATCGTTGCCGATCAGGGTCCGGGCCTTAGCGAAGCACAGCAGGCCAAGGTGTTCGAGAAGTTTGAACGGCTGGGCCGTAGCGGCGAAGACGGCGGATCCGGCCTTGGACTCTATATCTCGCGGCGCCTAGCCCGCGCGATGGGCGGCGACCTGTTGATCGAGAGCGCTCCCGGACAAGGTGCGCGGTTCATTCTGGATGTGCCGGCCGATCTGTTGGCTCAGGCGCCAACGACCGGGTCCCCGACTACGGCGCCTGTTGCACCGCCGGTCGCCGGGGACGAGGCCTAATTCAGCGCTTGGCCAGCGGCACGTAGTCCCGCTCGGTCGGGCCGGTGTAAAGCTGGCGCGGGCGGCCAATCTTCTGGCCGGGGTCCGAAATCATTTCATTCCACTGCGCGACCCAGCCAACGGTGCGGGCGAGCGCGAACAACACGGTGAACATCGTGGTCGGGAAGCCGATCGCCGAGAGGATCACGCCCGAATAGAAATCGACGTTGGGGAACAGCTTCTTCTCGATAAAATAGGGATCGTTGAGCGCCATTTCTTCAAGCTGCAACGCCACTTCGAACACCGGATCGTTGATCCCAAGTGAGCCCAACACATCGCGAACCATGCCCTGGATCACCGTCGCGCGGGGATCGTAGTTCTTGTAGACGCGGTGGCCAAAGCCCATCAGGCGGAACGGATCGTTCTTGTCCTTGGCGCGCTCGATATAGTGCGGAATCCGGTCGGGCGTGCCGATTTCGCGGAGCATGTTGAGCGCCGCTTCATTAGCCCCGCCATGCGCCGGACCCCACAGGCAGGCGATACCGGCAGCGATGCAGGCAAACGGATTGGCGCCCGACGAACCGGCCAGGCGGACGGTGCTGGTCGAGGCGTTCTGTTCATGATCGGCGTGAACGATGAAGATCTGGTCGAGCGCCTTTTCGACGATCGGATTGACTTCGTACTTTTCGGCCGGGACCCCGAAGGTCATCCGCAGGAAGTTGCCGGTGTAGCTCAGCGAATTGTCTGGATAGACGAACGGCTGGCCGACCGAATACTTGTAGGCCATCGCTGCAATCGTCGGCATCTTGGCAATCAACCGGTGCGAGCTGATCTTGCGGTGCTCTGGATCAGCGATGTCGGTCGAATCGTGATAGAACGCTGAAAGCGCGCCGACCACCCCGCACATGATCGCCATCGGGTGAGCATCACGGCGGAAACCGCGGTAAAAGGTCGCAAGCTGTTCGTGCAGCATGGTGTGGCGGGTGATCGTGGTGCTGAACTTGGCCAGCTCGGCCTGGCTCGGCAGCTCGCCATTGAGCAGCAAATAGCAGACTTCCATGAAGCTGGAATGTTCGGCCAGCTGTCCGATCGGATAGCCGCGGTGCAGCAGCACCCCTTCATCGCCATCGATATAGGTTAGCGCCGATTCGCAGCTGGCCGTGCTGGTGAAGCCGGGGTCATAGGTGAACATCCCGGTCTGACCATAGAGCTTGCGGATATCGACGACATCGGGTCCGACGCTGCCCG
>VFKS01000543.1 GCA_009885425.1 Novosphingobium sp. | reverse complement strand
TCTGCGCCCTGCCAGCGCTGTGGGTCGGGCTGCTCTATGACCAGACTGCGCTGGATAGCGCGTGGGATCTGGTCAAGGACTGGGACATGGACGGGCGCGAGGCTTTGCGTAGCGCGGTGCCCAAGCTGGGCCTTGATGCGCCGATCCCTGGCGGCGGCACGCTGAAGGATATCGCGGCCGAAGTGCTGGCAATCTCGCGCGCCGGCCTCAACGCGCGGGCCCGGCTCAACACCTCGGGCGACAATGAAAGCGGGTTCCTGAACCCGCTCGACGAGATTGTCCGGACCGGCAAGGTTCCGGCGCAGGTCCTGCTCGACAAGTTCCACGGCGAATGGGGCGGCGACCTGTCGCGGGTTTACGAGGAATCGTTCTGATGATCGTGGTGGTCGGGCAATTCCGCTTTCCGCCCGAGCAGATTGCGGCGGCGCTTCCCGCGATGCGCAAGGTCATGGAAGCCACCCGCGCCGAAGATGGCTGCATCGAATACAATTATGGCGAGGACGTGCTCGATCCCGGCCTGATCCGGGTCAGCGAAGTCTGGGCCAGCCGGGCGCAACTCGATGCCCATATGCAGGCCCCGCACATGGCAGTCTGGCAGCAGGAACGCGCCGCGCTGGGGCTGAGCGGGCGTGCGATTTCAGTGTTTGAAGCGGGCGAGCCTTTGCCGCTCTGATTACTCTGCCGGAGTCGCCTGCAGCATCGGGCGCCGGTTTTTGAGCGCTTGCCCGGCTTTGTAAAATCGGTTGGTGATCAGGCCGTTGCGGTTCATCCATTCATAGTATTCGCGGTACTTGGGGTCTTCGCCCAACAGGTGTTTTTCCTCGGTCTTGGCCCGCCAGAAATAGATCGCGCTGACGCAGCCGAGGAAGAAGCTGTTGCGGATCGAATCGGTCAACGAGCCGCTATCGACCACAAACGGCATGGCCGCGCACCACCAGAACAGGTTCTTCGACAGGTAAGCCGGATGGCGGGTAAAGGCATAGGGGCCGTTGGTCAGCACACCGCGATAGGTCAGGTTGGAGAAGCGGATGCCAAAGGCGACTGTCGCCCAGGCATAGACCCCGGTCAGAAACACCAGCAGCGCCGCCCAGACCCACAGCAGCGGCGGAAATCCGCCCAGTGCGTAGAACCAATTGTCATCGCCGCGGGTGCCGGCCAGGTAGAACAGCGGCCGATCCGGCCCGCCCATCAGCTGGAACGGCGGATAGCAGAGCAGCGCTGCCAGCCAGCCTGCGAGGTACGGATTGGCCGAACGGATCTGCGCGTCGAGCGGCTTCATTGTCAGGATATAGCCGACCGAACCGATCTGCTCATCGATCACGAACATCAGGGTGATCAGCAGGGTCGCGATCCCGACCGGGCTGAGGAAGAACGCGCTCCAGTCTGGCGCGACCAGATTTTGGAAACCGCCGGGCACGATCATGATCATGAAGGCGGTGAAGAAGCCCTTCACCGCCCAGGCCCGCAGGTGATGCTTGACCTGTTCGGCTTCGAACGGTTCGCGCCCGATCAGCATCGCGCCGAAATGCCAGCAGCCGTCGCGCGGATCGATCAGTACCCGGTCGAGCCACAAGACGTAAGGGATCGACAGCACGAACAACGGCACCGCGGCCGCGCTCAGCACCTGCATCGAAATCAGATAGGCCCCGTCCCAGTACCACCGACCGAGGCAATAGAGCGCCGCGATCAGCGCCCAGGTCGCCCACAGCCCGGCCAGTTTGGTGATCGAAATGTCGATTACGGTGGAGAGTTTGCGCGGCGCATCCCAATCGATTCCGGTCGAGGGGCGGCGGTGCACCTTGTCGACAAAGACCGACCACAGCACCATCGGCAAAGCCGTGATCACCAGCCCAGTCAGCGCCGCATTCGGCCCGGTCAGCCGCTCAGGCCGGCTTGGCATTCCCGTGGCGGTGACAATCTCGGGCCAGAAATGGCAGATCATCACCCAAACGGTCAGCGCGCCAAGCCCGAGCCAGCCGACAACGGCTGACACATCGCTGGTCGGCCGCAGATCGGCGGCAGGAGTTTGCAGACTGCGCATCCTCCCGGCCATAGCCCCGGAAGGGTTAATAGCCGGGTAACGTGCGGGAAAATCCTACCGCAGCGCGGTGATCTTGCCGCTGTCGTCGAGGATGTAGAGCGTGTTGTTCGCGACCACCGGGGCCAGCGTGATCGGGCTCTTGAGGTTGGTGACCAGCACTGGTTGGCCATCCGCCGCCGCCGCCGAATAGACCTCGCCGTTGGAATTGACGAACCACAGCTTGTCGCCTGCCAGCACCGGGCCGGACCAGAACACCGGGTTCTTCTTCTTTTCCTCGTTTTCGAACTTGGCCAGTTGCGTCAGCCAGCGGACCTTGCCGCTGGAACGCGCAATGCACAGCAGGCGGGCATCGTCGGTCAGCGTGAAGATCCAATCTCCTGATACGGCCGGGGTCGAAATCCCGGCCAGATTGAGTTCCCAGATCCGCTGGCCGGTGATCAATTCATAGGCCGCCATGCGTCCGCCCTGACCCAGCGCATAGACCCGGCCGCGGTCGATGATCGGATCGGCGTCGATATCGGTCAGCACGCCCACCGTGGTCGAAAGCGAAGTCCGCGCCAATGCGTCCGACCAAACTTCACGGCCGTTTTCATAGCGATAAGCGATCAGCTCGCCGGTTGAGAAGCCGGCGATCACAGTGCCTTGCGCAGCAGCCGGAGCCGCCACCCCGAACACGCCGGTCTGCCCGACCGAAGCGGCGCGGTTCCACTGCTGCACACCGTCGGCAGCGTTAAGCGAAAACAGCTGGTTCGACTGGGTCATGACGAAGACCGAATTGAACGCAATCGTTGGCGATCCGCGCAGCGGCCCGGCCGGCTTGACCTTCCACAGCACTTTGCCGTCAGTGGCATCAAGCGCGGCGACTTCGCCCATCCCGGTGGTTACATAGACCCGCCCATCGGCATAGGCCGCGCCGCCGCCATAGACCGAAGTCGAGCCATCGCCCTTGACTTGAAACCCGCGGGTCCAGCGCGCTCCGCCGCTGGCTGCATCAAAGGCATGGAGCACGCCTTCGGTGTCCATCACGAACAGGCTCCCGCCGCCGATCACCGGGGCCGCGGCCAGCCGCTGCTTCTTGCTCGATCCGGTGATCTTGGCGCTCCAGGCATAGCTCGGCGAAGCGGCCATCCCGAGGTTGCCATAGGCCTTGCTGGGGGTGCCGCCGGCCTGGGCCCATTCTTCGTTGACCCGGGCCGGTTCGACTACCACCGCGACGCTGGCCAACGCTGGGTCGACTTTGGCGCTGGTATCGATCTTAGACAGGATCGGCACCCGGTTACCCACGGTCGGGGTCGAAGGCTTGTCCTTGCCGCCAAACACGCCGCATCCGGCAAGCCCCAGCGCCAGCACCAGCGCCAACGGGGCGGAAACTTGGCGGGAAATGGTCTTCGACTTCATCGGTAATTCCTTGGCTTGCGCGGTGCTCATGGCTTTGGCGCGTCTGAGGCGGAAGCGGCGGCTTCGCCATCGCCTTCTAGTTCGGGTTCATCGAGACCGGCATCAAAGCCCAGCCCGCCCGCCAGCTGGCGCATCCGCGAGCGCAGCGATTTGGGCACATTCTTGTCCTGGCCGATCTTGGCAAACAGCGCGCCAGCTTCCTGCGGCTTGCCCATGTCGAGATAGGCCATCCCGACCAGTTCGCCCGCGCTGCCAAAAAAGGCGCTTTCGGGCACCGCCAGCGGTTTCAGCCGGGCGACCACTTCTTCGGGCTTCATCGTATCATAGCGCAGCGTCACTTCGCGCAGCGTCGCCAGATCGCGGAATGCCTGCGGCAGGCTGGCATCCGCGGCAACTGCGGCAAAGCGCTTGATCGCGTCGGGTGTGTTGCCGGCCTTGGCGGCAATCGCCGCCAGTTCCATCAACGCGACCGCGCGGGTTCCGGGGGTTGGATCCTTGGCCAACAGCGCAAGATCCTTCATCCCGGCCTCAACCGACCCGGCCTCGATCCGCTCCATCGCAACGATCATCCGTTCGGAGCGCTGCGCGGCCTCAGCCTTTTGGGCGTTTTCCCAGTATAGGTAGCCGGCCAGTGCCAGCAATCCTGCGACAATCGCCGCGCCGACCGGCTTGCCATAGCGCTTGAACGCGGTGACCAACTGCTCTTCACGCAGCGCCTCATCAACTTCACGCAGAAAACCATCCTGCGCGGCCTCATCACGGCTGCCGGGCTTGGATGGCGGGGTATCAGACGGGGGAAGCGTGGCCAAAATCGAATGCCTTCAAAAGTTCTGTCGGCGGCTGTTTAGCGCAAGGACCGGCCAATTCAACGCCTGATCCATGCGAATTCCCCGGTGAAGCTGCGCTGAACACAGGCGATCACGGTAAAGCGGCAATACCCATCGCCCCGGCATAGGTGCTGCGGTAGGCAGCGATCATCGCATCTTCGCCGTATTCGGCCTGCGCTTTGGCCCGGTTGGCGCCGCCGATCGAGGCTCTCAACGCTTGATCGCCGGTCAATGCCAACAGCGGTTCGATCATGAAATGCGGGGTCCGGGCACCCGCGATAAGGGGCCTATTCTCGTCTGATACCATTGCGGCGACATCGCCAACATCGGTCGAGACCACGGCGAGCGCGGTGGCCATCGCTTCAACCACCGAAATGGGAAACTGCTCACTTTGCGAGGTCAGGGCAAACAGATCGAACAGCGGCATAACCGCCGCCGGATCAGGTGCATGGCCGGGTAGGAAAACCCAGCCCTGCACATCCAACTCAGCAACCGTCCACTCTATTTCGTCGCGTTCTGGTCCCTCGCCAACAATGACCAGCTTCCAGGGTTCCGGCAGCCATTGCGCGAGGTGAACCATTTCAGGGAGGTTTTTAACCGCGCGCAGACCAGCCATCGTGCCCAACCATAGGTCCCCCGGCTGCTTGACCAATCCGGGCAAGGCGTCAGCCCGCGCCGGCTTGGCAAAGTCAGCCAGCCGTATCCCGTTGGCGATCCGCTGGACCCGCGCGGCAGGTTGGCGCCAAGTTTCAAGGGCAATCTGCTCCAACACCTGTGACGGCACCACCAGCGCCGCTGCCGTTGGCAGGGCCAGCCGCCGGAACCAGTTACGGCTGCGCTTCAGCCCGTCGGTTTCATCCTGGTTGAACCCATCCTCATGGTGCACCAGCGGCGGCAGGCCGAGCGACCGCGCAAACAGCCGGTGCGCCATCACCGCATCCAT
>VFKS01000149.1 GCA_009885425.1 Novosphingobium sp. | reverse complement strand
GGCACCACCCAGCGGCTGACCACCCGCGCCATCGTGATCGCCGCCGGGGCTGAGCCGATGGTGCCAGACCTGCCCGGCCTCGCCGGATCAGGTTACCTGACCAGCGACACGCTGTGGGAAGAATTTGCCAAGCTCGACACGATCCCGCGCCGGATCGCGGTGATGGGCGGCGGGCCGATCGGGGCGGAACTGGCGCAGGCCTTTGCCCGGCTGGGCGCCGCAGTCAGCCTGATCGAAATGGGCCCGCGCCTGCTTCCGCGCGAAGATGCCGATGTCGCCGAAGCGGCGCGGACTGCGCTGGAGCGTTCAGGCGTCGCCGTGCTGACCGGGCACAAAGCGCTGCGGGTCGATGGCCAAGCCGTGGTGGCCGAGCATGACGGCGCCGAAGTCAGCATCAGCTACGACGCGCTGATCGTCGCGGTCGGGCGCAAGGCGCGGCTGTCGGGTTATGGGCTGGAGGAGCTGGGGATCGAGACCGACAAGACCGTGGTGACTGACGATTATCTCGCCACGATCTATCCCAATATCTACGCTGCGGGCGATGTTGCCGGGCCATACCAGCTGACCCACGTGGCTTCGCATCAAGCCTGGTTCGCCAGCGTCAACGCGCTGTTCGGCCAGTTCAAACGCTTCAAGGCCGATTACCGCGTGATCCCATGGACCACTTTCATCGACCCCGAAGTCGCCCGCGTTGGCCTCAACGAACAGGAAGCGTTGGCGCAAGGGATCGCCCACGAAGTGACCACCTATCAGTTGGGCGATCTCGACCGCGCGATTGCTGACAGCGCCGCCTATGGCTTTGTCAAAGTGCTGACCCCGCCGGGCAAGGACAAGATCCTGGGCGCCACAATCGTTGGCAATCATGCCGGCGAATTGCTCGCCGAATATGTGCTGGCAAAGAAGCACGGGCTGGGGCTGAACAAGATCCTCGGCACGATTCACACCTATCCGACCATGGCTGAAGCCAACAAATTCGCCGCCGGGGAATGGAAGAAAAAACACGCCCCGCAAGGCCTGCTGCGGCTGGTCGAGCGCTATCACACCTGGCGGCGCGGCTAGCGCGATGTTCGACGCCCGCCTGCGCCCGCTGATCGATCCACCGCTGAACGCGATCGGCCGGTGGCTGGCGGCGCGCGGGATCGGGGCCAATGCGGTGACACTGGCCGGGCTGATCCCGGCGCTGGGCGCGGGGCTCGCGATTGTCGAGGGTCAATACCTGCTGGCCCTCGCGCTGATCCTGCTCAACCGGCTGCTTGATGGACTGGATGGCGCGGTGGCGCGCGCCAATGGCCTGACCGATCTTGGCGGCTATCTCGATACCCTGGCAGACTTTGCTTTTTACGTGACGGTGCCGCTGGCCTTTGGCTTGGCAAACCCAGCGAGCACCCAGGCCGCGATGATCCTGATCGCCAGCTTCACCCTGACCTGCGCCAGCTTCCTCGCCTTCGCCGCAATCGCCGCCAAGCGCGGCGCGGAAACCAGCGCGCATGGGCGCAAGGCATTCTTCTATTCGACTGGCCTCGCCGAAGGGGCCGAAACCATCGCAGTGTTCATCGCAATGTGCCTGTGGCCCGCCCAGTTCGCCACAATCGCCTATGCCTATGCCGCGTTGTGCCTGCTGACCGTGGCTCAACGCAGCCTGCTCGCCCGGCAAAGCTTCGATTGAGGGATATAGCGTGGTGAGCCCTGCTGGGTTCGAACCAGCGACCTACTGATTAAAAGTCAGTTGCTCTACCGACTGAGCTAAGGGCCCGCACCACGCGGGGTTCACCTAGGGATGGCACGCG
>VFKS01000206.1 GCA_009885425.1 Novosphingobium sp. | reverse complement strand
GAGTCTCAGGCCGCGTCGTCCGGATTGAAGAGGGTGAGAAGGGCGTGAACCGGTTCTGGTTTATTTGACCAGCCCGGTCAGCTCTCCCACACTCAGCACCTGCGGCAATTGCTGCGGCGCGGCGCCCGCCGGATACCACATGTAGAGCGGCACCCCGGCGGCACCCTGCGCGGTGAGGTAGCGGGTGATCGCCGGATCGCGCCGGGTCCAGTCGCCGCGCAGCACCACCACGCCAGCCTTTTCAAACGCCGCGCGGGTTTCCTCGCGCTCAATCGCGGCGGTTTCGTTGACCTTGCAGGTCAGGCACCAGTCGGCGGTCATATAGACGAACACCGGCTTGCCCGATGCGCGGGCTGAGGCGAGCGCGGACTCGCTGAACGGCTGGCCGGGGAGAATGGAATTGGTCGCGGCGGCGGACTGGCTCACCAAAGGCGGCAGAACGGCATAGGCCAGTGCAGCGATGACCAACCCATCCAAAATGACGCGGCGTTTAACCGGCAATCCCTGTCGCTGCCGATGCCCGATCAAGATCAGCGAGATTACCGCCAGTGTCGCCAGCGCTGCCGCAGCTATTGCGAAGGGATTCCCGCCAACCCGGCTGGCCAACCAGACCAGCGTCAGCGCCGTCAGCCCCATCGGCAGCGCCATCCAGCGGCGGAAGGTCACCATCCAACCGCCCGGCTTGGGCAGCAAAGCGCGCAGTTTCGGCACGTAGGCAATCAGCAAGAACGGCAGTGCCAGTCCCAGTCCGAGCGCCGCAAATAGCGCCAGCCCTTGCGGCACCGGCAGCAGCAGCGCCGCGCCCATTGCGGCGGCCATGAACGGGCCGGTGCAGGGCGTTGCGGCAAAGGCCGCCAGCAGCCCAGTGGAGAATGCGCCCTGCGGCGAGCCGTCTCCAGCGATGCCGGGCACAGCAAATTCGTATAGCCCCAGCAGGTTTGCGGTGATTGCGCCGGCCAGCAGCAACAGCCCCGCGACCACCAACGGTTCCTGCAATTGAAACGCCCAGCCGACCTGTTGACCGCCTGCCCGCAACGCCAGCAACAGTCCGCCAAGCGCGAGGCAAGCCAGGACCACCCCGGCGGTATAAGCCAACCCTTCGGTCCGCGCCTGCGCCTCGCTCTCACCCGCGCGGGCCAAGCTTAGCGCTTTCAGGCTGAGGATCGGGAACACGCAAGGCATGACGTTGAGCAACAGTCCGCCCGCCAGTGCCGAGACCAGCAGAAGCCACAACGGGGCCGTTTCCGTTCTGACCTTGACCGTCAGTTGCGGAACCGGGCCGGGGCTGGCCGTCAGGCTGACCCCGTTGCCCTGCGGATCGAACCGGAGCACGGCGGCCAGTTGTGGCGGCGCAATTGGGTCAAACTTCGCGCGCGTCACTTCGATCACCAGCAGATCGCCTTCGCGCGTGAATGTCTGCACGGCGGCGTAGTCTACCACCCGGTGATCGGCCAGAAACAGGTGGGGGTCGTTCAAGGGAACACCCTGCGGCAGCGGCACGGCGATCCGCACCCGGTTGCCGTCGATCGCAAAGCTGGCTTTCGATCCTAGCGGAGCAGGCAATGCTGCGCGCCATTTGTCGAACTGCGGATCGGGCGGACCATCAGCGCCAACCACCACTTCGCCCGTCAGCAAGGCCTCTTCAGGAACGCAGACCTTGTCAGTGCAGGCCAGCCATTCGAGCTTGACCCGCAGCGGCAGCCGCGCGCCAGGCCGTGCATCTGCGGGCAGGGTCAGGCTGGTCAGCACGGCATAGTCATGCTCGTAAACATGGTTCATCAGTCCGCTAACGATCAGCGTCGAGGGGACCGGATAGGCCAGATTTCCCGCCCTGACCCCGGCCGGGAGGGTCCAGGTCGGCGCGAGGCCGAGACCAGCATCACCGGGATTGGACCAATAGCCGTGCCAGCCGGGCGCAGGCTTCATCAGGAACGCCAGCGTTACCGTGCCGCCGGGTGTTGCGGGGCCTTCAACCAGCAGCTGCGGAGTGATGTTGGGCGGCGCGGCCAGCGCGGGCACGGCCAGCACCAGCGCGCACAAGTGCAACAGCAACGTCACAAGGCGGCGATAAGGCTGCAACACGCAAGACTTCTCCTTCTGCCGCCCCTTGCGCTCTGCGCCGGGCGGGGGCAACAGGGCTGTGCCGTCAAACCGATCACATTTCAAGGAAGCCCGATGCGTCGCTTCACTGCACCTCTGCTTTTGGCCTGCTCGATGGCCCTGTCCGCCTGCGCCGGAACTGCCGCCAAGCCGCCTCAGACGGCCGTTGAATTCACCACGCCCAGCGGCCCGCCTAAGCTGATCGTGGCGATTTCGATCGACCAGTTCTCGGCCGATACCTTTGCCCAGTTCCGCCAGCATTACACCGGCGGGTTCGTGCGACTTTCAAACGGTGTGGTGTTTCCATCGGGCTTTCAATCGCACTCGGCGACCGAGACCTGCCCGGGGCATTCGACCCTGCTGACCGGGGTCCGCCCGACCCGCAACGGGATCGTCGCCAATTCATGGTTTGAGCCCGATGGACCGCGCGGCGACAAGCCGATCTATTGCGCCGAGGATGAGCGCGATCCGGCCAGTTCGGCCCGCAATCCGGTGGTTTCGGCCTATCATCTGAAAGTGCCGACCTTGGGCGAATGGATGAAAAGCGCCAATCCCGCCACCCGCAATGTCGCCGTTTCGGCCAAGGACCGCGCGGTGATGATGATGGGCGGGCAAAAGATCGACGCGGCCTGGTGGTGGAAGGGCGGCGCTTTTGTGAGCCACAAGGATCGCTCAGCGACTCCCGCAGTGCTGGCAGTCAATGCTAAGGCGGCCGCCACGATCAAGGCCGGCGCCCCGGCGCTGCCGATCCCGGTGTGGTGCAAGGCGGCAGACAATGCGGTGCCCGTGCGCGGGACGACGCTCGGCACTGGCCGGTTCCTGCTCGAACCGGGCAAGGAAAGCGGCTTTCGTATATCGCCCCGGATGGATAGCGCCACGGTCGATCTGGCAATCGGGCTGACCGACGAAATGGGTCTGGGCCAGGGCGCAGTCCCCGATGTGCTGTCGGTCTCGCTTTCGGCGACCGATTATGTTGGCCATGCCACCGGGGTGGCGGGCGCGGAAATGTGCATTTTGCAGAACCAGCTCGATCAGGATCTGGGCCGGCTGTTCGCGCATCTTGATTCCAAGGGGATCGATTACATGGTGGTGCTCAGTGCCGACCATGGCGGGCTCGATATGCCCGAACGGATGGACCAGCAGGCCTTTCCGCGGGCCGAACGGGTCGATCCTGCGCTGGTCCCCGAAAACCTGAGCAAGGCGCTGGTGGCGAAAACCGGGATCATCACCGAAGGCCCGCTGGTGTTTGGGGATGGGCCGCTCGGCGACATCTATGTCAGCCGCAAACTGGACGCTGCCCAGCGCAGCAAAGCGATCGCCGGGCTGGTCGCGATGCTGAAGGCTCATCCGCAAGTCGCGGGCGTTTACACCGCCGATGAACTGGCCAAGACCCCGCTGCCCAGCGGCAATCCGCAGGACTGGAGCCTGAAGGACCGCGCCCGCGCTGGCTTCCATCCGGGCCGTTCGGGCGACGTTGTCATGCTGCTCGACCGTGCGGTGACGCCGATCCCCGAACCGATGCCGGGGGCCTATGTGGCGACCCACGGTAGCGCCTGGGATTATGACCGCCGGGTCCCGATCCTGTTCTGGCGGCGCGGGATGCGCGGATTTGAGCAGCCGCAACCGGTCGAAACCATCGATATTGCCCCAAGTCTGGCGGCGGTGCTGGGGCTGAAAGTGCCCGAAGGGGCATTTGACGGCCGCTGCCTTGATCTCGATGGTGGTGCAGGCAACAGTTGCGCACAATGAGGATGAAATGACCGACAAACGCGATCTCGTAATCCTTGGCGGCGGCCTTGTCGGCATGACGCTGGCCTTGGCGGCGGCGCGGGCCGGGATCACCAGCCATGTGATCGACAAGGCCACACCAGAGGAACTGACCGCTGAGGGCACAGATGGCCGCGCCTCGGCGATTTCGACCGCCAGTTGGAACCTGTTTTGCAATATCGGGCTTGAGCAAAGACTGGAGCCACTCGGCTGCCCTATCAGCGCGATTGCAGTTACCGACGGGATGAAGCCGGGGCGGATCGATTTTCAGCCCGGAAAAGACGCGGGCACGTTGGGCCGGATGTTCGCCAACCGTGATATCCGGCTGGCACTGTTCGAAGCGGCCCGGGGCGAACCCGCGATTGCCTGGTCGAGCGGGGTCGAGCCGACCGAGCGGACGCGTAGCGAGCATGGTGTCTCGGTTAGCCTCAGCGATGGGCGCGTGGTTGAAGCCAGTCTGTTGGTCGGCGCTGAAGGACGGCAAAGCCCGACCCGCAAGGATGCCGGGCTGTCTTCGGCGCGCTGGGACTATCACCACCGCGCCTTTGTGACTGCGATTACCCACGAAAAATCGCATGACGGAGTGGCCTGGGAGATCTTCTTTCCTGCTGGCCCATTGGCGCTGCTTCCCTTGCTTGATCTACCCGATGGCCGCCACCGCAGCGCGGTGGTCTGGACCTTTGATGAGAAGGACGCGAAAGGCATTTCGGCGCTCAGCGACGCAGTGTTCGTGGGCGAAATTGCCGCACGGATGGAAGGGATTTTCGGCCGGATCGAACTCGCCGCTCCGCGAATGTCGTGGCCGCTCAATTTTCACCATGCTGCCAAGATCGTCGATCACCGGCTCGCGTTGATCGGCGATGCGGCGCACGGGATGCACCCGATTGCCGGACAAGGCCTCAATCTGGGCCTGCGCGATGTCGGCGTTTTGGTTGAAGTGCTGACTGAGGGCATGCGGCTGGGGCTGGAGCCGGGCGATGCTCAGGTGCTGGCCCGCTACGAGCGTTGGCGCTCGCTCGACATTACTACGGTAATGGCCACCACAGATGCGATCGTCCGGCTGTTCGGTGTGCCGGGACGCTTGCCCAGCCTGATCCGCCGGATCGGGATGGCCGGGGTCCAGCGCTCGGGCATTCTCAAACGCTTTTTCATGGACGAAGCGCGCGGGATGTCGGGCGACTTACCGATCTTGCTGCGGGCTTAGAAGGTCGCCTCGCGCATCGGTGCAGGTGGGGGGCTCGCTGGCACAGTTGGTGTTGGCGTCACCGCTGGTCCCGGCTGGCGCACTTGCTCACCAGTACCGGCTTTCAGTTTTTCGGGCTCAGCCAGAGCGGCTTGCTCAATCTGATCGAGCGCCTTGTTGGCTTCGGAATAGCGGCGGGCCTTGGCAATCCAGTCGTTCGCGGCTTTGGCACCGGGCAGGCGGGACACTTCGTCGATCGCGGCATCAACATCGCCCGAGCTGAGCAGAAGTTTCGCACGGGCGATCCGGGCTGCTGGGGCATTGGCGCCCGGCGCATCGCGGTGGATCACGAACAGCCCCGATACCTTGCGGCTCAAGCGCGACCAGGCGCTGTCATCGGGGGCGGTGCCGGTCAGGGCAGGAGCCAGCGTATCGAGTTCGGTGGAGAGGGCATCAAGCGTAACAGGCTGTTTGGCTGCCTCGATCACGGTATTGACCGCAGTCGGGCGCGCCGCGCTAAAGCGCAGTCGCAATTGTTCTTCGAGATAGCCAAGGGGTGCTCCGCGCTCGATCGAGCGGCGCGCAGCCAAAGCCACCAGCAGAGCTTCGGCGCGGGCGGTATTGCCCTCGGCTGCTGCAGCCTGAAGGTCGATCCGGGCTAACCGCTGCTCGAGCGCTGCGACCTGCTGTTCGAGCAAGGCCCCGGTGACCGGCGCGGCGGTGGCGCTGGGCGAAGGGCTCGGCTGGGCAAACCCGGCTCCGCTCGCGGCCAATTGGCCGTCGCCGTTGCCAGGCAGCGCGATCCGGCCATCCCAAACCAACCAGCCGATCAAGGCCGCTCCGGCGATGAACGCCAGCACGGCCGAACCGAGCACGGCGCGCAATGTCCCGCCCGAACGGCGCGCAGGAAGCGGGGAGGAGCTATAGTAATCTTCAGGCATTTGCCGCCTTTGTTTTCATTGACCTGCCGGGCGACCCGCAGGCCACGGGTCTTGGCACATCTGCCGCGCCAATGCCAGCAAGGGCTTGTCTTCGGCGAAGGGAACTGTCGCCACCTCGCCCCAGCCGTCGCCCGCCGCCGCCACTATCCGCGGCGAAAGCGCCGCAAGCCGCAAGGTTGCGCGGCGGATTCCGTGGCGCACACATTGCGCCGCAAGATGCCGCGCCGCCTCTGCCGAGTGGATCGCAACGATCGCCGGTTGGCGCAACAAGGCGATCAGTTCAGCCGGCATTTCGCACGGGAGCGAGGCATAGACCACCCGCTCTTCGATCGTCACACCCTTGGGCGGAGTCAAAGTCACCCGCTCTTCCCCGGCGAGCCGCAGTAGCCGTTTGTGCTGCGGTGCCAGTTCCGCGAGCATGGTCTGGAGCGACCCGGTGCCGCTGGCGGTAACGACAAACCCGGCCTCGCGCGCAGCCGCAGCGGTGGTTTCCCCCACGGCATAGACCGGCAGGCTCTTAAGTCCGGCAATGCCTCGGCCGGCATAGCGAAACACCATCGGACTGCCGATAACCAGGGCATCAAAGCGATCCGGCGTTACCGCCTCCCAGCTGCGCGGCGAAACTTCGAACAGCGGAAAACCGTGGACCTCCATCCCATGCATCCCCCGCGCCAACGCCAGACTGGCGGTGCAGCCTGGCTCGGGACGAATGATGATCAAGGGTACGGCCAAGTTTCAGCCCCCGGGTGGATCGAAGTGTGCGCGGATCGCAGGTCCGGCCTGCGCCAACAGTTGTGCGGCGAGGCGGGCCGGTCCGTCAAGGTCTGTCAGCGCAAAAGTCGCCACGGCATCCACACGTTCGGCGCCATCGGGGCTGAGCAGCGCCGCGCGCAAGTTCAGATCCTCGCCGACAGATCGGGTCAGCACCGCAATCGGGCTATGGCAGTTGCCGCCAAGCGCCGCCAACAGAGCCCGTTCGGCCATCACCGCAGCGCGGCTGGGGCCGTGGTCGATCGCGGCGAGCAGGTCGCGTGTCGCAGCGTCGGCGCTGCGGGCCTCGATCGCGATCGCGCCTTGCCCGGGCGCAGGAAGCCAGGTTTCCGGATCGAGCGGGGTGCCGAAATGCGCCATCCCCAACCGGTTTAGCCCGGCCAGCGCCAGCAGTGTGGCATCGGCTTCGCCCGCTTGCAGCTTGGCCAGCCGGGTTTGAACATTACCGCGAATGCCGACCACCCGGCAGTCTGGCCGTAGGTGGAGCGCCAAGGCGGCCCGGCGCGGGGCGCTGGTCCCGATCCGTGCGCCGAGGGGCAAATCGGCCAGTGATGCCGCGCCCACAAGAACGTCACGGACGTCTTCCCGCGGCAGGATCGCGGCGATGACGATTTCGGCGGGGCGGATCGTTTCGACATCCTTCAGCGAATGGACCGCAAGGTCGATCTCGCCGCTCAGCAACCAGGCGTCGAGCTCCTTGGTCCACAGCGCCTTGCCACCAAGCTCGGCCAGCGGACGATCAAGTATCTTGTCGCCGCTGGCGGTAACCGGAACGATCTCCACCTCCAGTTCAGGATGGGCAGCGCAAAGCCGGTCGCGTGCCTCATGCGCCTGCGCCATGGCCAGCGGAGAGGCGCGGGTGCCCAGTCTTAGCAGTCTGGGTTTCAATGGGGGACGGGCGGGCATGGTGCCTTGTCCTATTGCGCAATGTCACTAAGGGAAAGTGGACATGGGGATTGTCCTCGGAATTGAATCGTCTTGCGACGAAACCGCGGCCGCACTGGTGCACAGTGATCGCCGCATTCTTGCGCAGCGGATCGCCTCGCAGGACGAAGAACATCGCCCCTATGGCGGGGTGGTTCCCGAAATTGCCGCGCGCGCCCATGCCGAACGGCTGACCCCCTTGATTGCCGCGACTTTGGCTGATGCCGGGATGTCGCTGTCTGATCTCGATGCGGTTGCCGCGACCGCAGGACCGGGGTTGATCGGCGGGGTGATGGTCGGGCTGGTCACTGCCAAGGCGCTGGCGATGGCCAGCGACAAGCCGCTGATCGCGATCAACCATCTTGAGGGCCACGCGCTGTCCCCAAGGCTAGCCGATCCGGCGCTCGAATTTCCCTATCTGCTGCTGCTTGTTTCAGGCGGGCATTGCCAGATCCTGCTGGTCGAAGGCGTGGGCCGCTACCGCCGCCTTGGCACCACGATCGACGATGCGCTGGGTGAGGCCTTTGACAAGACTGCCAAGATCCTCGGGCTGGGCTTTCCCGGTGGGCCAGCGGTAGAGCGGCTGGCGGCAAGCGGTGATGCCCGCAAGGTGCCGTTGCCACGCCCGCTGTTGGGAACGGCAGAGCCGCACTTTTCGTTCGCGGGCCTCAAAAGCGCAGTGCTGCGGGCGAAAGACAGCGGGCTTCATGCCAACGCCGATATCGCCGCTTCGTTCCAGCTGGCCGCAGTGGACTGCATTATCGACCGGACCCGCAATGCGCTCGACCTGATTGACCGGCCCACCGCCTTGGTGGTTGCGGGCGGGGTCGCCGCCAATCAAGCGGTGCGCAGCGCGCTTGAAGGCTTGGCGGGCGCATACGGGCTAGCCTTTGTGGCTCCGCCGCTGGCGCTGTGTACCGATAACGCCGCGATGATCGCCTGGGCGGGTATCGAAAGGCTGGGGCAAAGTGATCCGCTCGATTTCGTCGCCCGGCCACGCTGGCCGCTCGACCCGGATGCCGCCCCGGCGCGCGGTGCCGGAGTGAAAGCATGACCCTTCGACAAGCTCAGGGCGAGCGGATCGGAGTTATCGGCGCGGGGGCCTGGGGCACGGCACTGGCGCAAGCGATGGCCAGCGATGGCACCGCAGTGCTGCTGTGGGCGCGCGAGGCCGAGTTAGTGGGCGAGATCAACGCCCACCACAGCAACAGTCTGTTCCTGCCCGGGGTGCGGCTGGCCGATCCGATCCGCGCGACCCGTTCGCTGACCGATCTGGCCGAATTTCCGGTGCTGTTGGTGGTGACCCCGGCGCAGCATCTGGCCGGCGTTCTGGCCGGGCTGCCCGATGGCCCTCGCGATCTGGTGTTGTGTTCCAAGGGGATCGAGGCGGGAACCGGACGGTTGATGGCCGATGTCGCGGCTGAAGCTGCTCCTGCCGCCCAGATCGCGGTGCTGTCGGGCCCGACCTTTGCCCACGAGGTTGCTGCCGGACTGCCGACCGCCGTGACCTTGGCCTGTGCTGGCGGCGAAGCGCAGTGGGAGCGGCTCGCCCCGGTGCTGTCGCGGCCTGCGCTGCGGCCCTATTATTCCGATGACGTGACCGGCGCGGAGATCGGCGGCGCGGTCAAAAACGTGCTGGCGATCGCTTGCGGGGTGGTGGAAGGACTGGGGCTGGGCCAGAACGCTCGTGCTGCGCTGATCGCGCGCGGCTATGCCGAGATGACCCGGTTCGGCCTTGCCCGCGGGGCCCGGGCCGAGACTTTGGCAGGGCTTTGCGGGTTGGGCGATCTGGTGCTGACCTGCTCTTCCCCCGCCAGCCGCAACTTTGCGCTGGGCAAGGCGCTGGGCGAAGGGCTTTCGGCACAGGAAGCCCTGGCTGGCAAGAACAGCGTGGCCGAAGGCGCGCACACCGCGCCGGTGCTGGCGGCGCTCGCTCACCAGCATGCGATTGCGATGCCGATCGTCGAAGCAGTGAATCGGCTGTTGCTGGGTGAGGCTCCGGCCAAAGTGGTTGTGGCCGAGCTGTTGGCGCGGCCCTTGACCACCGAAGGGGTGCGGCTGTGAGCGAGAACGGCGCCAACCATCAGCAGGATATGCAGGCTCTGGCCAAGGGCGGGCAGACCAACGTGCTCGGCTTCCTGCTGCGGCTGATGGCACGGATCCCGTTTCTGATCATTGCCAGCCGCTTCTATGGGGCCGAATCGCTGGGCCGGTTTGCTTCGGCGCTGGTGATGGTCGAACTGGCGGCGCAGCTCTGTACGCTGGGGCAAAAACGCGGGTTGGCCCAGCGTTTGTCCAAGGACTGCGAGCATCCCTCCAACTCGATCGCCGATGCCATGGTGCTGACCACGCTGGTGGCGATCCCGGCCAGTATTGCGCTCTATCTGTTCCCCCAGGCGATGTATCCGACCGGCAATTTTACCGAGGCAGACCGGCTGCTGGTAATCGCGATCCTGCCACTGGCCTTGACCGACATTGCGCTGGCGGCGCTGGCCTATCGCTATGATGTCGCCAGCACGGTCAGGTCGCGGGCAATTGTCGAACCGTGGACGCTGTCGATCACCGCCGGGATATTCTTTTTTCTGATCCCGGCCAGCGGGCTGCAACTGGCCTTTGTCGCCTCGATCCTGACAGCGTCCTTGGCGGCATTGTGGCCGCTGTGGCGCAGCTATGGCGTGACCCAGGGTTGGCGCCCGCACCCGCTACGGCTGGGGGAACTGGCACTAGCCAACTTGCCGCTGGCCGGGGCCGACGCGGTGGAATGGGGTACGCGAAAGCTCGACATCTTCATCCTGCGGTTCTTCGTCGGCGAGGGGGCAATCGGGGTCTATTACTTCGCCCAGCAGATCGCCACCTTGCCGCAGAAACTGAAAACCAGTTTCGAGCCGATCCTTGGCCCGGTGATCACCCGCAACCTCAAGGAGGGCAACTTGGCCGGGATCGCTGCGCAGGTCCGGCAGGTCGGCTACTGGATCATCGCTGCACAGTTCGGCATCGCCTTGGCACTGGCGATACCGGGGCAGGGGATCATGGGGCTGGGCGGGCCCGACTTTGTCGGCGGGACCGGCGCTTTGGCGTTCTTGCTGGCGGCGGAAGTCGTCGCGGCGACAGCTGTAGTGAGCGAAGCTGCGCTGGTTTACGTGGCGCGGGTCCAAAATCTGCTGATCTCGCTGCTGACTTTTACGCTGCAGGCGCTGCTGACCTTTGGCGGGATCGCGCTGGTCACCGACCTGGGCCTCAACGACAACTTCCGCGCCGCCGCCGCCGCCGGGGCGCTCATGCTGTCGCTGGGGGCGAGTTCGATCCTGAAAGCCTGGTTGCTCTCGGCCAAATTGAACGCCAGCGTCAACAACTGGCGCTGGACTTTGGCCTGGGCGGCGGCTCCGGCGGTGCTGGTCGGCTGGTTGGCGCTGACCTTGCTGCCCGAATGGGCCGCGCTGATCTTTGGAATGCCAGCTATCCTGTTCGCTTATGCCTATGTCGTCTGGCATAAGGGCTTTGGTCCCGAAGACCGGGTGCTGTTTCGCCGTAATGTCGGCGGGTAAATGACGGAGGTGCTGCGATGATCGAGCTAACCGAGACCAATGGATTGATTCTGGGGCTGGTGGTGCTGGCAGTGCTGGTGACCGGCTGGCTGCTATGGCGCCGCGCGCGTTCGGCTCCGGCCAAGCGCGAATACAAGCCCGATGTGCTGGATCAAGGCGCGGCATCGGTCCAGCGTAATCAGGCATTGATCGATGCCGCTCCTGCGGCCCAGATCATCACCCCACCCGCGATGGCCGGGATGATGGCCGGGGTGGCCGAAGCCGTCGCAGTGGGCGCGCAAGATGTGGTGGAAGAGGCTGAGGCTGAGGCTGCTGCGCCACCGCCGGCTCCCTCGCCCGCACCCGCTCCTGCGCCTGCCCCAGTTGAAGTGCCCGCGCCCGAGCCGGAGCCAGCCCCCGAACCCCTGCCCGAAATCACCCCCGAGCCCGAATTCATCCCCGCGCCCGAGCCCATGCCAGAGTTTGAGCCGGGACCGGAGCCTGCCCCCGATCCGGAGCCGACGGCCGAGCCGGAGGCGACCTCCGTTCCTGAGCCACCCTCAGCTCCATCCAGCGGCGCGGACGACCTGTCGCGGATCAAGGGCCTTGGCCCCAAACTGCAAGCCCTGCTCCCCACCCTCGGCCTCAGCACCTATGCCCAGATCGCCGCGCTGAGCGAAACGGATCTGGCACAGTTAGATGGGCAACTTGGGCCCTTCGCCGGTCGCCCCGCCAAAGACAGCTGGGTCGAGCAGGCACAGTACCTCGCCAACGGAGACCTGGCTGGGTTTGAGGCGCTGTTCGGGAAAGTTTGAGAGGTTAGGCGGCGCGCGGAACGATCCGGTCTAGCTCACCATTCAGAGCGCGCTTGGCTTCGAGCAGTTCGTAATCGTCCTGCAAGCCCAGAAAGAAGCCTTCCGACATACGAAAATAGCGCGCGAGGCGCAGGTCGAGATCGGCATCCATCGGCGTCATGCCTGAAATCACATCAACTAGACGCGCGGCGGAAACTCCGAGCGACGACGCCAAGGCGTCAGCCGTCAGGCCCAGCGGCTCCATGAATTCGGAGACCAGCAATGCCCCGGCATGGCTATTGTGCAGCCATTCGGGATTAGTGGTAGTCTGCAATCTCGACATCGTATGCGTTTCCGTCCTTGAAGCGGAAACATATACGCCATTGATCGTTAATTGAAATGGAATGTGGATCAGCCCGATCGAAAATCGAGCTTCTACAATTTAGAAATGTAGCCAATTCTGCTAGATGCATGGCCACAAAACCGCTAAGGTCAAAGAATGAGTATCATTGCATCGAAAATCGAGCCCGGAGTTCTCTATGGACACCTCAAATCATTGGCTCAAAGTCGCCCAAACTCGTTGCAAGAGATCGACGAGCATGGTCGAACCAAACAAGAGATACTTCAATGGGTGGGTAAGCTGTTTGCTCTAGTTGAAGCAAGTGGTGACATAATTGACTCAGTTAGGCTTCGAACTGAGTCTGCAAACCTTTCTGTAATGGTCCGTGACCGTGGTCATTTTGCGGAGATCGAAATCTGGGCAATCCTAGAGCGAGCGCTCGCAAAGGCGGAATTATCGCTTCCAGCCAATGCCCAAGGTGGGTTCTTCCCGGTAGGCGGTCACCTAGACACTTACGCAACCTTAGCTAAGATATTCGGCGCTGCAAAAGAGGATGTCTTCGTCATTGACCCGTATCTTGACGAAGTAGCCCTGACCGATTTTCTAGTTCTCGTGCCAGATAGCGTTTCCATCCGCCTTCTGTGTGACGGCGCAAACTTGAAACCAAGTCTGAAGCCTGGAGTAGGCAGATGGGCCAAGCAGTACGGCACTTCAAGGCCAATTGAGGCGCGAAGCACACCACCCCGAAAACTGCATGATCGGTTGATTATCTTGGACAATGATGAGGTGTGGATTGTCACGCAATCGTTCAAGGATTTTGCCGCAAGATCACCAGGATCAATTGAACGAGCTAATGCGGAGAGTAGCGGTCTCAAGGTAGGTGCCTACGCTGACATGTGGGCGAATGGGGTGCCACTTTAACGGTATCACTTTTCCTACCGACCCCACCGCTTCTTGCTCTCCTTCCCAAACCGGCCTTTGCGCGTGCCCGGCTTGCCCTCGTTGCTCCGGCCCACAATCGGCGCGCGTTTTTCGCCATCGGGAATGCCAAGCTCATCCGCCTCCAGTCGCCGGATCTCGTCGCGCAGGCGGCCTGCTTCTTCGAATTCCAGATCGGCTGCCGCGGCGCGCATCCGGCCTTCGAGTTCTTCGATGTAGCTGCGCAGGTTGTGGCCGACCAGGTTGTTGCGCTCCCCATCTTCCAGCTCGACCAGCACGCCATCGCGGCTGGCGGTATCGGCGACGATGTTGTGGATGTCGCGCTTGATCGATTCAGGAGTGATCCCGTGTTCGATGTTGAAGGCGTGCTGCTTTTCGCGGCGCCGGTCGGTTTCGGCCATGGCGCGTTCCATGGAGCCGGTGATCCGGTCGGCATAGAGGATCACCCGGCCATCGACGTTGCGGGCGGCACGGCCGATGGTCTGGATCAGGCTGGTTTCGCTGCGCAGGAAGCCTTCCTTGTCGGCATCCAGAATGGCGACCAGCCCGCATTCGGGAATATCGAGCCCTTCGCGAAGCAGGTTGATCCCGACCAGCACATCATAGACCCCCAGCCGCAGATCGCGGATCAATTCGATCCGTTCCAACGTCTCGACATCGCTGTGCATATAGCGCACCCGCAGGCCGGCCTCGTGCATGAATTCGGACAGATCCTCGGCCATCCGCTTGGTCAGCGTGGTGACGAGGGTGCGGTAACCGGCTGCCGCGACCTTGCGGCATTGCTCGATGCAATCCTGGACCTGATCCTCAACCGGGCGGATCTCCACTGGCGGGTCGATCAGCCCGGTGGGCCGGATCACCTGTTCGGCGAACACCCCGCCTGATTGCTCCATTTCCCACCCGCCGGGGGTCGCCGAAACCGCCACCGTCTGCGGGCGCATTGCGTCCCATTCGTTGAACCGCAGCGGGCGATTGTCGATGCAGCTGGGCAGACGGAAACCGTATTCGGCGAGCGTGATCTTGCGGCGGTGATCGCCTTTGCTCATCGCGCCGATCTGCGGCACGGTCTGATGGCTTTCATCGACGAACAGCAGCGCATTGTCGGGCAAGTACTCGAACAGCGTTGGCGGCGGCTCGCCGGGCAGACGCCCGGTCAGAAACCGGCTGTAGTTTTCGATGCCCGCACAGCTGCCGGTAGCCGCGATCATTTCAAGGTCGAAATTGGTGCGCTGCTCCAGCCGCTGATGCTCGAGCAGCTTGCCCTCGGCCTCCAGCTCTTTCAGCCGCTCGGCCAGTTCGAACCGGATCGCATCGGCGGCCTGCTTCATGGTCGGGCCAGGAGTGACGTAGTGCGAATTGGCATAGATCCGGATGGTGGAGAGGCTCGCGCCCTTTTTGCCGGTCAGTGGATCAAATTCGGCAATCTCCTCGATCTCATCGCCGAAAAAGCTGATCCGCCAGGCCATGTCTTCATAGTGGCTCGGATAGATTTCCAGATTGTCGCCGCGCACCCGGAACGTGCCGCGCTGGAACGCGGCGTCGTTGCGCTTGTATTGCAGCGCGACCAGCTTGCGGATGATCTCGCGCTGGTCTGCGCTGGCACCTTTTTTCAGGTCAAAGATCATCGCCGAATAGGTTTCGACCGAGCCGATGCCATAGATGCAGCTGACCGATGCGACGATGATCACGTCATCGCGTTCGAGCAGCGACCGGGTGGCTGAATGCCGCATCCGGTCAATCGCCTCGTTTACGCTCGATTCCTTCTCGATGTAGGTATCGCTGCGCGGGACGTAGGCCTCGGGCTGGTAATAATCGTAATACGAGACGAAGAATTCGACCGCGTTGTCCGGGAAAAAGCTCTTGAATTCGCCATACAATTGCGCGGCCAGCACCTTGTTGGGGGCCAGGATCAGCGCCGGACGCTGCGTGATCTCGATCACTTGGGCCATGGTATAGGTCTTGCCGCTGCCGGTAACGCCGAGCAGCACCTGTGTCGCCTCACCATTGGTGACGCCTTCAACCAGTTCGGCAATCGCGGTCGGTTGATCCCCGGCCGGCGAGTATTCGGAGACGATCCGAAACGGCCGCCCCGGTTCAGATTTTTCAGGCCGCTGGGGCTTATGTGGCACAAAGGCGCCAGAAGTATCGGGTTCCTCAAGGCCCCGGCGGATGATCAGTTCGGCCATATGGGACATATGGCGAACATTGAGGTGCGGGGCAAGCGCAGCGAGCGGGCTTCAGCCCGCACAAAACGTCTTATCGCGAAGCTCGATGACATAGGCTTCATCGGCGCAGTGTTGCGCGACGGGGGTAAAGGCGGATTCGAGTGCCGGGTTGGCTTTCATCGCGGCGGCAACCTTGGAAAAATTAGCCGTAGACAGCCGGATCGCGGCGCAGGCACCGGGGCGATCACCGGCATCCCACAGCCGATTGGATTCAGTGTATTGGCTTACCGCGAGCTTTCTGGTGCGTTGCAGTTCCAGCTTCTTTTCTGCATTCCAGTGGACATCGTTTGATGACGATGATGCGGATGACGCTGTCAGTGCGGGGCCGTCGGGCCGTCCGCAGACCTCCTTGGCGCGGGCCTTGGCCCCATCGGCCGAGGCTTGCTGCGCGTTTGCCGCGCTCTTGATCGCATCGCGGGCCTCCTCGCTACCCATATAGCGCGAGGTCAGCGCCGAGATCGAGTTTTCATAAAGCACGGCAGAATTGCGAAAGTGTTCGCAGGCGGCGGCATTCTGTCCGGCATCGCGCGCGTCCAGTCCCCGATTGTACTCCTCGGCTGCGCGCGCATCCAGATCGGTGGCACGATCCGCCAGAGCCGGATTGGCGCTGAGCAAAGCGGCGAGGAACAGCACCCAGATCGGCGATTTCATATTGGCAAACCTGGCCATAACCAATGTCCCCGCAGTAGCAGCACCGAACGGACTGACCGGCATTGCGATTGTCAGGCTTTTTGGGCGTTAGGGTGACGGACCGCATTGCCAAAACGCGACAGCGGCGCGCACCACCGCCCTTTCCTACAGCGGCGGATCTGTCTAGCCTCGCTATCGGCGCCAAGGCCGGGGCAGTTTTTCCTTTCCGGAACCCTGTGAACTTTGTCAGGTTGCACAGCCACACCGGCCTGTCGGCAGAAGGAGCGATCATGGAGCGAGGCAATTTGAGCCGGTCAGTCAAAGGTCTGACGGTGCTGATCACCGGGGCGGCGAGCGGGATGGGGCGGGCGACGGCCGAGGTCTTTGCCGCTGAGGGCGCGAATGTCGCGCTGACCG
>VFKS01000037.1 GCA_009885425.1 Novosphingobium sp. | reverse complement strand
GTGCACAGGAACGCCCCGCAATCGACCGCATCGTATGGCGCGATGGTCTTGCCAATCGCTTCGATGAAGCCCGCCTGGTCCAGTTTGACCCAAGTGGCGTCATCCGGATCGATCAGCGGATGATCGCAGCGGAAATCGACTGCCAGCGTCACCCCCCGGTCGGCGCCGCCCTGCTGCGCCAGCCGGGTCAGGATCGAGCCGGAGAAGATATGGTCGCTCATCATCAGCAGATAGTTGCCAGCAATCACATCAGCCCCGGCGATCACCGACCAGCCGTTGGGCTTTGACCAATCCTCGACCCGTTGCGCCACGACCGTAATTCCGGCCCGCTCTGCCAGGGCGGGCAGGGCTGCTTCAAGCCGCTCGGCTTCGTGGCCGGTCACCACCACCACTCGTTGCGCCCCGGCGGCCTTGGCTTGCCGCACGCCCAGTTCGAGCAGCGGTATCCCGGCAATCGGGGTCATCGGCTTGGAATCCGAAATATCGCGCAAGCGCGAGCCGAATCCGGCGGCGATGATCAGAGCGTCCATTCTGGGTCTCCTTATCTTCGCTCACGCGAAGTGCAACACCGGGCCGGGAGAGCGGGCCGGTGTTGCAAGCCAATCGCGGAGGCGATTGGCGCACCTTCAGAAAACGGAAACGGCGCCAGTTGCCCGGCGCCGCTCCAAAAGTCTGTTATGCTCGGGCTTATTCGGCCGCCAGCGGGGCATCGGCAACATATTCATCGACCATTTGGGCTGCCAGATCGTCGTTGAACTGCTGCGGCGGGTGCTTGCAGAAATAGGCCGAAGGACCAATCAGGGCCCCGCCTTCGCCGCGTTCCAGCGCAACCTTGGCGCAGCGAATCGCGTCCATCACGCAGGCTGCAGAGTTCGGGCTGTCTTCAACCGACAGGCGCAGTTCCAGTTCCATCGGGACATTGCCCCACTGCAGCCCTTCGAGGCGCAGGAAGCACAGCTTGTTGTCCTTCTGCCATGGCACATAGTCCGATGGGCCGACGTGGATGTTTTCATCGGCCAGGCGCTGGGCCAGCATTGCCTGAACCGCTTCGGTCTTCGATTCCTTCTTGGAGCCGAGCCGCTGACGATCGAGCATGTTCATGAAATCGGTGTTGCCGCCGGTGTTGAGCTGATAAGTCCGCTCAACCGTCACGCCGCGCGCCGCAAACAGGCTGGAAAGTACGCGGTGAACGATGGTGGCGCCGACCTGGGCCTTGATATCGTCACCGACGATTGGCAGGTTTGCATCGCGGAAGCGCTTTTCCCATTCGGGGCGGCTGGCGATGAACACCGGCATGCAGTTGACCACCGCCACGCCGGCTTCGAGCGCGCATTCCATGTAGAATTCAGTCGCCAGCTGTGAACCGACCGGCAGGAAGTTGATCAGCACTTCGGCGCCCGAATCCTTGATCGCCTTAACAATCGATTCGCGGGTCGCTTCGGCTGCGTCTGATACGATGAAGCCCTTTTCGCCAACCGTGGTCATGTGCGGGGCAACGCCATCGGAAACCAGGCCCATCATCACCTTGTTGCCGGTCATCGGCACGTCCTGATGAAACACCTTGGTGTTGTTGGGCTGGGCGAAGATCGCTTCGGCAATGTCCTTGCCAACCTTGCGGGCATCGACATCGATGCCCAGCACGAAGTCCACATCGCCTGCGCCATAGCCACCGATCTTGTCGTGGATCAAACCCTGCGAGGAGTTGTTCTGACGGTAATAGGCGACGCCCTGAACGAGCGAGCTTGCGCAGTTACCGACGCCAATCATGGCGACCTTGATAGGCTTCATTCTGTTGTTATCCCTTCCGTGCGACACAGTCCGGGCCGCGAAACGCCCGTCATTGAAAAATTTGGGCGCCAAAAGCAAGCCAATTGGCCTGCGTCAAGCTGATTGCGTCTATGCGAACCACCTTATGACAATTCTGTTTGCATCGCCGCGCCGGAGGTTGCGCTTGGGCCATGAGGGCCTATCCCCACGATTAGCGTGGATTCGCAAGGGAGTTGGCGGAGTGGCAGGGCAGGTTCGTGACAGTGTGGCGGCAATCAAGCGACCAATCCGGCCGCGCGAATTGCAGGACCCGCTCAACCACTATTTGTATCATCCGCTGGCCTGGCAACTTGCCCGCGGGCTTTCCGCGACTCCGCTGACCCCCAATATGGTCTCGGTGCTGGGCGCCGGGTTCGTCGTCGCGGCGGCCCTTGCCTACGCCCAACTGGCCTGGCCGGTTTCGGCTGCATTGGGGATGGCGCTGCACATGACCTGGCACGTGGTCGATGGCGCCGATGGCGATCTGGCCCGGATGACCGGGCGGAGCAGCCCGATTGGCGAGATGGTCGACGGGCTATGCGATTACCTGAGCCACGCGGTGCTCTATATCGTTCTGGCAGTCTATCTGGCGGGTTCGGCTGGGGCTGTTTCGGGCTGGCAGGCCTGGGCCTTGGTGGTCGTGGCCGGGCTGAGCCATGCGGTCCAGTCCAACCATGTCGAAGTGCAGCGGCGGCAATACCAGTTTTGGGTTTATGGCACACCTTGGTTGCGGGGCACCCACGCGGCGGAAGGATCGGCCACTTCCAGAAGCTGGGCCGGATCACTGGTTTCGGCCTATATCGGGATTGCCAGCGGGATGACCCCCGAAGCGCTCAAGATTGACGCCGCGGTCGAGGCGGCGAAGGGAGATCCGGCGCGGCTGGAACAGATCGCCGTCGCCGTCCGAGCCGAAGCGCCGCCATTGCTGCGATTGTGCAAGATCCTCGGCCCCAATCCGCGGGCGATTGTGCTGGGCGCTTCGATGTTCGCCGGCACGCCGCTATGGTATATGCTCTATCAAAGCGTGGTGCTGAACCTGTTGCTGGTCCACTCAGTCCGCGCCCACAACGCTGGCGCGCGCCGCATCGCCGCCAAAATCGGAGTGTAACGCTAATGCTGCACGAACACCTGCTCGATGAAGCCCGCGCCTTGCAGGGTGAGATCGTTTCGCTGCGCCGGGCGATCCACGCCGAACCCGAACTGGGCCTGCACACTCCCAAAACTCGCGACAAGGTCCGCGCTGCGCTGGCCGATCTGCCGCTGGAATGGAGCGAGGGACCGTCGACCACCGGGATCGTCGCGACGCTGAAAGGTGGGGCCGGAGCCAAGTTTGAAAATGGGGGCCGCTGCGTCCTGTTGCGCGGCGATATGGACGCATTACCGATGCCTGAAGAAACCGGGCTCGACTATGCCTCGACCATTCCCGGCACAATGCACGCCTGCGGCCACGATACCCACACCGCGATGCTGGCTGGGGCGGTGCGGCTGCTCTGTGCCCGGCGCGAATCGCTTCGCGGCGAAGTCCGCTTCATGTTCCAGCCGGGCGAAGAAGGCTTCCACGGCGCCAAATTCATGCTCGAAGACGGCTTGCTCGGCGGGGCGGGGACTGGGCGCGACCTGCCCGAGGCGGCCTTTGCGTTGCACGTCATGCCCAATGCCCAGCACGGGCTGGTCGCTGGCCGCAGCGCCGCGCTGATGGCCTCGGCCGATCAGTTCGACATCTTGGTGACCGGGCGCGGCGGCCATGCCGCGATGCCGCATCAGGGGCTCGATCCGGTGCCGATTGCCTGCGAGATCGTGCTGGCGCTGCAAACGCTGGTGGCCCGCCAGTTCGATGCCCATGACCCGGTGATCGCTACCGTGGCCCGGCTCGAAGGCGGCACCGCCCATAACGTGATCGCCGATTTCGCTACCTTGAAAGGCACGCTGCGCACCCTGTCCACCCGGCACCGGACCAAGCTCCACGCCGCATTGGAACAGCTCGCGACCGGCATCGCCGCAGCCCACGGGGCCAGCGCCAGCGTCACGATCACCCCCGGTTTCCCGGTGACCTTGTGCGATCCGCGCGCGGTCGCGCTGGGCGAAGCGGTGACTCACGATCTGTTCGGCGAGGCCGCGTTCCGCCGGCTCGACACGCCAATCATGGGCGCCGAAGACTTTTCCTACGTGCTCGAACAGGTTCCCGGCGCGATGTTCTTTCTGGGGGTCGCGCACGAAGGCGCCGATTGGCACGCCTGCCCGGCAATCCATTCGCCCCGGATGACGGTGGACGAAACCGCCCTGCCAAACGGCGCGGCGCTGCTGGCGGGCTGCGCAGT
>VFKS01000335.1 GCA_009885425.1 Novosphingobium sp. | reverse complement strand
TGCAGGCCCAAATGTATCCGCCAGTCCATTTCATGGCTGACGCCACCATGTCGTCAATCAGCCGGTGCTCATAGGTGAGGCCGCGCTTGTCGTATTCGGCCTTGAATTCAGAATTGAAGATCGCCTGGAAAATGTCCTTGAAGCGTCCGTCATAAGCCTTGAGGATGGTGTTCTTGGTCGACAGATAGACCGGCCAGCCCAGGCCCAGCCCGTAATTGAGGCTGGCGCGGGCGAAATCGCGGATCGAATCGTCAAGGTTGTACATCGCCAGCGCCACGCCGGGCGAGGGGTAGTGGAACACTTCCTCGTCGATCTTCCGGCCATCATCGCCTTCCCACACCAGTCTGAGCTTGCCGGGGCCGGGGACGAGGAAATCGGTCGCCTTGTACTGATCGCCGAACGCATGACGGCCGACCACGATCGGATCGGTCCAGCCTGGGATCAGGCGGGGGACGTTCTGGATCACGATCGGTTCGCGGAACACCACGCCGCCCAGGATGTTGCGGATCGTGCCGTTGGGGCTTTTCCACATTTTCTTGAGCTTGAATTCTTCGACCCGGGCTTCGTCCGGAGTGATCGTGGCGCACTTCACGCCAACGCCGTAAAGCTTGATCGCGTTGGCGCTGTCGACAGTGATCTTGTCATTGGTTTCATCGCGCATTTCGACCGACAGATCGTAATACTTCAGATCAATGTCGAGATAGGGCAGGATCAGTTGTTCGCGGATCCACTGCCAGATAATGCGGGTCATCTCATCGCCATCCATTTCGACGACGGGGTTTTTCACCTTGATCTTGGCCATGTTTGCTGACGCCTCAAAACGGACTGGGGAAGATTTGATTGTCCCTTAGCAGAGCAGAGGCGCTGTGCAAGTAAGGGCTGGACGCGGGCCATGCGGGGGCTTAATCGTGCGGTTAAACAGCTTGCTGAGAGGAACCAGAACATGAGCGAAGCCACCGAAGTCACAACCGAAGTCGAAGATGGCGTACTGATCGTCACGATGAACCGGCCAGAGGCCAAGAACGCGATGAACAAGTCGCAGGCGGAAGGCATCTCGGCGGCGATGGACCGGCTTGAGGCCGATCCTGAGCTGCGCTGCGCGATCCTGACCGGGGCTGGCGGTACGTTTTGTTCAGGCATGGACCTGAAGGGCTTTCTGCGCGGCGAACGCCCCAGCATCGAAGGACGCGGGTTCGGCGGCCTGACCGAATGGACCCCGTCCAAGCCGGTGATTGCGGCGGTTGATGGCTATGCCCTGGCGGGTGGCATGGAACTGGCGCTCAGCTGCGATCTGATCGTCGCCAGCGCAACCTCCAAATTCGGCATTCCCGAAGCCAAGCGCGGGCTGGCCGCAGCGGCTGGCGGGCTGATCAAGCTGCCTCGCCAGATCCCGCCGCGGATCGCGATGGAGCTGGCGCTGACCGGCGATTTCATCACCGC
>VFKS01000306.1 GCA_009885425.1 Novosphingobium sp. | reverse complement strand
CGGAGGCAGCCGCGATCAGCGCGCCGGATACCAGCGCCTTGATCGCTAGCTGCCCCCAAAGCATGACTTAGAGCTGCTCGAGCATATGTTCGGCCGAGCTGACCTTGAATTCGCCCGGTCCTTCGACGTTGAGCTGTTCGACGGTTCCATCATTGACGACCATCGAAAAACGCTGGCCGCGCTTGCCCAGGCCAAAGGCACTGCCGTCCATGGTCAGACCCAGCGCTTCAGCGAAATCGCCGTTGCCGTCGGCCAGCATGGTCACATCATCGCTGCCCCCAGCCTTGTTCCAGGCGCCCAGCACGAAGGGGTCGTTGACCGCCGTGCAGGCGATCTCGTCGATACCTTTGGCCTTTAGATCGGCGGCCTTGTCAACAAAACCAGGCAGGTGCTTGGCTGAGCAGGTCGGGGTGAAGGCACCCGGTACCGAGAACAGCGCTACGCGCTTGCCGGCGAAGAAATCAGCGGCCTGAACAGCTTCGGGTCCCTCAGAGGTCGCCTTGACCAGTTTCACATCGGGCAGCTTGTCGCCAATAGCGATTGTCATCGTTCGTCTCCAGGGTTGGGTGTTTGAAATTCCAAATTGGATATAGGGCGCCCGCCGCACAGGGCAACCGCCCGGGCCATGCTTAATTTCGCTTTACTGCTCCGGTTTAAGAATAGGTAAACCCGCTGCGTCATTGTCCGGTTTGCGGGGACCAGCCCGCCGGGAGACTACACATGAAAATCTTCAGAGGGGTCGCGGCCAGCCTTGCCGCCGTATCGATGCTTTGCACCGTTCCAGCCAGCGCCGAAACCGGGATGAGCCAGGCCGAGAAATTGCGCCGGCTCGATATCATGCTGATGGTCACCGGGCTGCGGTGCCGAACCACCGCAGACAATTTCAATTCCGAATATGGCCGGTTCACTACCGCCCATCTGGGCAGCCTGAACGCTGCAAGCAACACGCTGAAAGCGGACTATGCCAAACGCTATGGTGCAGCCGGAGCCAATCGCGCGCTCGACAAGTTGAGTGTCCAGATGGCCAACGCTTATGGCCAGGGTCACCCGTGGCTGAGCTGCGGTCAGCTCAAGCAGGTCGCCGGAACGCTTGCCACAATGCGCGGCACTCAGCCGCTGATCGAGGCCGCCGATGAACTGCTCGGCAATCCGCGCCAACTGGCATGGTTGCGCCGCTAAACTGCAATTGCCAACCCCGCAGCCGGCGGGGTCCGGGAGCGTCTTGGGGGCAGGATAGCACCGGAACCGGATGAAGCGCGTGCGCCGATAAAACCGTGTCAAAGGATCGCACGGCGCACCCGCTTCATCTCGATAAACATATAAAGCAATCGTTATATTTGCCTCTCCTGTGGCAAGCGGCTAAGGGCGGCGTCAGTTTGGCGCCGCCCTTGTTTGTTGTGGCGCTGGTTTGTTTCAAGACAGGAGTAGCCCACGTGGCCCATGCGCACGACTATGTGATTGCCGATATCGCTCTGGCAGAATTCGGCCGCGCCGAAATCCGGATCGCCGAAACCGAAATGCCGGGCCTGATGGCGCTGCGGCAGGAATTCGGGCCGAGCCAGCCGCTCAAGGGCGCACGGATCACCGGATCACTCCACATGACGATCCAGACCGCCGTGCTGATTGAAACGCTGACCGCGCTGGGCGCAGAAGTGCGTTGGGCCACTTGCAACATCTATTCGACCCAGGATCACGCTGCTGCCGCGATTGCCGCTGCGGGAATTCCGGTCTTCGCGGTCAAGGGCGAAAGTCTGACCGAATATTGGGACTATGTTGGATCGATCTTCGATTGGGACACCAATGACTCTGGGGCGACCGGCCTCACCGCCAACATGATCCTCGACGATGGCGGCGATGCCACCATGTTTGCTTTGTGGGGCGCGCGGGTTGAGGCGGGCGAGGACCTGTTCGAACCCACCAATGCCGAGGAAATCGAATTTGTCCGGGCGCTGAAGGCGTTTCTGAAGAAGAAGCCTGGCTACCTGACAATGTCGGTCGCCCACATCAAGGGCGTGTCGGAAGAAACCACCACCGGGGTTCACCGGCTTTATCAGATCGCCAAGGACGGCAAGCTTCCGTTCCCCGCGATCAACGTAAATGACAGCGTCACCAAGTCAAAGTTCGACAACCTCTATGGTTGTAAGGAATCGCTGGTCGATGCGATCCGCCGCGCCACGGACGTAATGCTGGCCGGCAAGGTCGCCTGCGTTGCGGGCTTCGGCGATGTCGGCAAGGGTTCGGCCCAATCGCTCCGCAATGGCGGCGCGCGCGTGATGGTCACAGAAATCGACCCGATCTGCGCGCTTCAAGCGGCGATGGAAGGGTTTGAAGTTGTGACGATGGAAGATGCGGTCCAGCGCTGCGATATCTTCTGCACCGCCACTGGCAACGCCGATGTAATCACGGCTGAGCACATGAAAGCAATGAAGCCGATGAGCATCGTCTGCAACATCGGCCACTTTGACAGCGAGATCCAGATCGCTGCGCTCGACAATTACAAGTGGACCGAGGTCAAGCCGGGTACCGACCTGGTCGAGTTTCCGGATGGGAAGCAGATCATCGTGCTGGCCAAAGGCCGCTTGGTCAATCTGGGCTGCGGCACCGGCCACCCCAGCTTCGTGATGAGCGCCAGCTTTACCAACCAGACGCTGGCCCAGATCGAGCTGTTCACCAACCCGGCGCAGTACAAGAACGAAGTCTATGTTCTGCCCAAGCACCTCGATGAAAAGGTCGCGGCGCTGCATCTGGAAAAGCTGGGGGTCAAGCTGACCACGCTGAGCCAGCAACAGGCGGATTACATCGGCGTGCCAACCTCTGGTCCGTTCAAGCCGGATCATTACCGCTATTGAGGCAAACAGATTCTCCCCATTTTTGGCGAATGCCACAAATGGGGAGGTGGATCGTCCGGAGGACGAGACGGAGGGGTTTGGACGCGGGCGTTAATACCCCTCCGTCACCGCTTCGCGGCGCCACCTCCCCATTTGCACTGCGTGAAAATGGGAAGGATCAAGGGCCGCAGCTTGCCATGACGGCCCTTCACGCATAGCTGTCGGCCATGACGCTCACTCCCACTGCGCTGGTGCTGCTTGGCCTGATGTTGGCCGCGTGGACCATGGCTGCCCTTTGGGCGGTCGGCTCGGCCCGGGCGCGTGAGCGTAAGGCCGAAGCGGGCCTGCGCCATGCCAAGCGGCTCGGGCGGATGGTCGATGAAAGTCCGGCCTTGCCGCTGCTGGTACGGGCCGATGGCAAGATCGAGGCGCCGCAGCGGCTAGCTGGCTGGCTTGGGCTCGATGCCGTTCCGCAATTCCTGACCGAGCTTGATGGCGGGCGGATCGATGGCGGGGGCGGGGGCCTTACGACCGAAAAGCTGGCCGAACTGACCGAGGCCGTGCGCCGCTGTCAGCGCACCGCCGCTCCGTTCCGGATGGTCGCTACCCCGCGCGGCTCCAAACGCAGTCTGGCGCTGCGCGGGCATCTCGCTGATCCGCAAGTCTCCCCCGGCGGTGCAGCGCTGGTCTGGGTGTTTGATTTTTCCGATAGCGAGAGTGAGCTGGTCCAGCTGCGCGATGACGCAGCGCGGGCACGGGGCGATTTCGCGGCCTTGGTCGGGCTGATTGAAGCCGCACCGATGCCGATGTGGTTCCGCGGGCCCGAAGGCGACTTGCGGCTGGTCAATCAGGCCTATGT
>VFKS01000287.1 GCA_009885425.1 Novosphingobium sp. | reverse complement strand
GCCCAGTCCTGATATTCGTCCCAGTCACAGCGTTCGCGGATAAAGGCCTCGTCGGCCAGGCCTTCGGTGACGATGACATGCGCGATGGCGGTCAGCACCGCGACATTGGTCCCGGGCTGGAGCGGCAGGTGATACTGCGCCTCGATATGGGGCATGCGGACCAGATCGATCCGCCGGGGGTCGATCACGATCAGCTTGGCGCCAGCACGCAGCCGCCGCTTCATCCGGCTGGCGAAAACCGGGTGGGCGTCGGTCGGGTTGGCGCCGATGACCAGGATGACATCGCTGTGATCGACCGAATCGAAATCCTGCGTCCCCGCGCTGGTCCCGAATGTGGTCTTGAGCCCGTAGCCGGTCGGCGAATGGCAAACCCGCGCGCAGGTATCGACATTGTTCGAACCGAACCCGGCGCGAACCAGCTTCTGCACAAGGAACGTCTCTTCGTTGGTGCAGCGACTGGAGGTGATCCCGCCCAGCGCGCGTGCACCGTGCTGGGCTTTGATTGCAGTCAGCCGCGCCGCCGTGAAGCTCAGCGCTTCGTCCCACGAAACCTCGCGCCATGGCTGTTCGATAGTCTCGCGCACCATGGGCCGGGTGATCCGGTCCTGGTGGTTGGCATAGCCCCAGGCGAAGCGTCCCTTGACGCAGGAGTGGCCGTGGTTGGCCTTGCCGTCCTTCCACGGCACCATCCGGACCAGTTGCTCGCCGCGCATCTCGGCGCGAAAAGTGCAGCCGACCCCGCAATAGGCGCAAGTGGTGATGACCGCGCGTTCGGGCTTGCCGATCTCTTTGACCGACTTCTCTTGCAGCGTCGCGGTCGGGCAGGCCTGCACGCAGGCGCCGCAGCTGACGCATTCGGATGAAAGGAAATCATCGCCAGCCTGGCCGGCACTGACCTTGGTGGCAAAGCCGCGACCGTCGATGGTCAGCGCAAAGGTGCCCTGCACCTCATCGCAAGCGCGGACGCAGCGCGAGCAGGCGATGCATTTGCTGGGATCGAAATCGAAATAGGGGTTCGAGCTGTCGGTGGTCAGGCCAAGGTGGTTGTCGCCGCCATAGCCATAGCGCACGTCGCGCAGCCCCACAGCGGCGGCCTGATCCTGCAACTCGCAATCGTTGTTGGCGCTGCAGGTCAGGCAATCGAGCGGATGGTCCGAGATGTAGAGTTCCATCACCCCCTTGCGCAGCTTTTGCAGGCGCG
>VFKS01000351.1 GCA_009885425.1 Novosphingobium sp. | reverse complement strand
GCGTCGGACAGGGTGAAGGCCACTTTGCGGCCGGCCCCGCGCGCCGCTGCAATGGCCCGGCGCATCGCCGCACGCGGCTCTTCAGGATCCCACAGATAGCCTTCGAGGTAGAGAATTTCGGCATCGGCAATCGCCGCTTCATCAAGCGCCGCCGGGGGCAAATATTGCGACGCACCCAGAAAGGTGTTCATCGTCCGCTGGCCATCGGGGGTGACGAAAATCAGACAGCGGGCGGTCGGTGGATTGCCGGCCCGCGCCACCGTATCGAACCGGATACCGCCGGCCCGGATGTCATGGGCAAAAACCTCGCCCAGCTGGTCATCGGCAACCTGCCCGATGAAAGCACAGCGCGAGCCCAGCGCCGCCAGGCCAGCCAGGGTATTTGCCGCCGATCCGCCCGAAATCTCGCGCGCGGGGCCCATCGCATCATACAGATCGTGCGCCTGCTGGCTATCGATCAAGGTCATCCCACCGCGGACCATCCCGAACCGTTCGATCAGGGCATCATCGCACGGGGCCATGACATCGACGATCGCATTGCCGATGGCGATGACCTGGGTGCTGGGCTTGGACATGGTGCGGTTCCTGAAACGATGGCAAAAATCGCGCCGCGCCTAGCGGCTTTTTCGCCCGCAGGGAAGCAGCGTTGACAGGCCGGGTCCGGCAAGCGATTCCCGGTTCCATGCTGAACGCACTTGCCCTCGCCCTGGCGCGGATTTTCGATCGCGCCCTTCTGCCGATCTGGCTGAAAAGCATGGGGGTAACCGTGCTGACCTGTCTGGTGCTGGGCTATGCCGGATGGCGGGGACTGCTTGCGCTTATGGCCCAGTATGTCGCCAATGCCGACCTTGCCGCAACGATTGCCACCCTCGCCGTGCTGATCGGTGGCTGGCTGCTGTGGCGGATCGTGGCTTTGGCGGTCCTGCAGTTCTTTGCCGACGAGGTGGTCCAGGCGATCGAAGCGCGCGACTATCCCGAAATGGCCGCCAGCGCGCGCAAGCTGGGCCTGCGCGAGGAAGCCGGACGGGCCTTGACCGGCGCCGGCCGGGCGCTGCTATTCAACCTGTTGGCCCTGCCGCTCGCTCTGGTATTGATTGTGACTGGAGTGGGAGCACCGCTGGTATTTCTGACGGTAAACGCAGTGCTGTTGGGGCGCGAGCTGCAGGACATGGTCTGGCTGCGCCACCGGCCTACCAGAGAAACGCCCGCGCCGCTCGGTTCGGTCGAGCGTTTGGCACTGGGCGGGGTGACCGCCTTTCTACTCACCGTGCCTGTGGTCAATTTCATCGCACCTTTCCTGGGTGCGGCTTGCGCCGTCCACCTGATCCATCGCAAGGGGGTGGTCAGAAGCACATGAACCGTAAAGTCTTTCCTCTGCTGGGCCTAAGCCTGTTGCTTGCTGCCTGCGGATCGACCGGTGCAGTCAAAAGCGCGCCTGCGCAAAGTTCCAGCCAGAATACCGGTAAAGTCCGCACGCCGGTCCGCGCACCGATGCCTGCTCCGCCGCGCCGAGCTCAGGTCCAGGCCGCACCGGGGCTGGAAGGGGTGATCGGGGCGACACCCGACGATCTGGTTCGGGAATTTGGCCCGGCCCGGCTCGATGTCTGGGAAGGCGATGCCCGCAAATTACAGTTTACCGGGCAGCCCTGTGTGCTCGACATTTATCTATACCCGCTGACCAAAGGGCAAGAACCCCAGGCGACCTACGTCGAAGCGCGCCGCGCCAGCGATGGGCAGGAAGTCGACCGCGCGGCCTGCATTGCCGCCCTGCGCGGTCGGTAAGGCTCAGGCAGCCGCCGCGGTTGAGACCGGGCGCGGGACGAAACTTTCGCCGGTTTCTTCGTCGATAAAGGCAATCAGCGCCTTTTCCATCTCGTCGAGTTCTTCGTCGGCATCGAGCATATCCTGAAGCCAGGCCTGTTCGCTGCTGTCGAGCTGGGCGGCGACATCGGCATCATCGTCCCAGGCCGCCAGAACATCCTCGCTTTCGCCCGCGACTCTGAGAAGGCTTCCAAAGCTGTCTTCGACATCGGCCCGGGCCATCCGACCCAAAAACCCGCCGATCCCGGTGCCTTCGCTCTTCATAAACGCTTCGAGTTCAGCCGCGCGCTGGTGGCTGAGCGGTTCATGGCCGCCAAAGCCGAGCAGATAGTTAGCCACGCCCTTGACGAACAGGTCACGCCATTCTGGCGCATTGGGTTCGTAAAGCGCCGCGTCCTTGATCCGTAACAGCGCTTCGGCTTCGCTACGGCTGACCGCGGCGGGGCGTTCGCTGCCGGTACCATAGATCAGCCGCTTGAGGATCGCGACTTCAGCGGCATTGATCCCCGAAGCGGTCAGCGTGCCGTGGCGGGTCGGGCCTTCGCCGAGCGTAACGGCTTCTTCGACATGTTTGAGGGCATAGTCGCGCAGGACCTGCGGCACATTCGTCGCCACTTCGATTACCCGGACCAGAAGCTCCAGTTCGGCCATGGTTCCGACTCGGCCATCGCGATCGACCCGGCCGATCAGTTCTTCAGCCATTTCCTGATCGACATAGCCGCGCGGCTCGACCGCGTGGACCACGAAGCTGGTCAGCGCATCGACAAAGAAATCACACCATTCGGCGCTGGGCTCATCGCAAGTGTCATTGGCCAGAAACAGCGATTCGGCCTCGTCCGGGCTCATCTGGCCATCAGCCCAGCCAAGTCGGCGCAGTTCGAGGATTTCCTCGGCGGAGATCTGCCCGTCACCGGCGATCTGGGTTGTGAGGTTACCGAATTCCAAGCTCATGGCGCGCATTATCCCGTTCAGGTTGCGTGCCGATTATGCCGGGATATCCTTAAATCCGGGTTACCCTTGCTTGCTGACCATCCGCCGAGACGATCAGGCGCTTATACCGTAAAGCTTTCGCCGCAGCCGCAACTGCCTTTGGCGTTAGGGTTTTCAAACACGAACCCGGCGGCAAAATCGTCCTCGGCCCAATCCATGGTGCTGCCGATCAGATAAAGCACCGAAGCCGCATCGATAAAGAACAGCCCGCCAGGGGTTTCGATCTTCTCGTCGAAGGCAGCGGCCTCGGTCACATAGTCAACCGAATAGGCGAGGCCCGAACAGCCCCGGCGCGGCGTGCTAAGTTTGACCCCGATCGCGCCTGCGGGCGCTTCGGCCATCAGTTTTGCCACCCGCGCTTCAGCAGCGGGGGTCAGGACTATGGCGGCGGGCAGGGTGCGGGTCATTGTCATAGCATTCCAAGCTCCAGTCGGGCTTCGTCGCTCATCTTGGCGGGATCCCATGGTGGATCCCAGACCAGCAGCACTTCGGCATCGCGCACCCCGGGGACCGAG
>VFKS01000109.1 GCA_009885425.1 Novosphingobium sp. | reverse complement strand
GCGCGCTGGATATTGTCCTTGGGCACGGACTGCGCCTTGGCTGCGTTGACCGCCCCGCTCAGCCGCGGGTTAAAGTCCGGATCGGGCATGCCCATCTTGGCCGCGACGGTAATTTCGCGGGACAGCTTGGAAAACAAGCCTGCGCGCTTCTTATCCTGCGCGCCCTTGCGGTGCATGATATTCTTGAATTTGGAATGGCCTGCCATGGATCACTTCACGGTCTGAAAGGACGGATGCTGCGCCCTAGCCAAGCCGCGCGATCAGAGCAACCTTTGCCACCAGCTGACATCGCGCCATGCGCCCAGCTTCCAGCCGACTTCGCGGTAAATGCCGACCGGCTCGAACGCCATCGCCTCATGCAGCGCAACCGAACTTTCATTGGGTTGGGCTATCCCGGCAAAGGCCGCGTGAAAGCCGCGTTCGGCCAGGATCGGGAGTAGCTGGGCATATAGCGCCCGCCCGATCCCGCGGCGACCGTAGGCTGGATCGACATAGATCGCGACATCGCACGAACTGGCATAGGCAGCGCGCGTGCGGTGCGCGCTGCCATAGGCATACCCGGCGATAGTGCCGCCGACATCCGCCACCACCCAGCCATGGCTGGCACTGTTTGCACTGATCCGGCGGGCCATTTCCGCCGCATCGGGCACTTCGGTTTCAAAACTAACCCAGGTATCGCGCACGAACGGGGCATAGATGGCCGCGCAGCCCGCTGCATCACCGGCCGTGGCCGGCCGGATCACGGCATCGCTCAAACGACGACCGCCGTGCCAGACGTGCTGACCATCAGCATCGAGCCATTGGCGCCGATCACTTCATAGTCGATATCGACCCCGATCACGGCGTTGCCGCCCAGCTTCTGTGCTTCGGCTTCCATTTCCGAGATGGCCTGACGGCGGGCATCGGCCAGCACCGTTTCATAGGATCCCGAACGCCCGCCGACGATATCGCGGATCCCGGCAAACAGATCGCGAAAGATGTTCGCGCCAACGATTACTTCGCCGGTGACAATGCCAAGGTAACGCTGAACCGGCTGGCCTTCGAGCACGGCAGTGGTGGTGGAGATCATGGACGGGTCCTTTCCCGGTGAATGGTGTTACCGAGATAGGACGCCGCCAGCCCGCGTCAACCCAGCCCCAGTGCCGCCTTGTATACGTCCAGAATCGCTTCCATTTCGGCGCGGT
>VFKS01000403.1 GCA_009885425.1 Novosphingobium sp. | reverse complement strand
TGACCCGGTCATCGAACCGCGCGCCGATGCAGACCATCAGATCGGTCCGGTTCATCGCCATATTGGCTTCATAGGTGCCGTGCATGCCCAGCATCCCGAGCCAGTCGGGATGATCGGCCGGAAACGCGCCCAGGCCCATCAGAGTCGAGGTAACGGGGGCGCCGGTCAGTTCCTGCAGTTGGCGCAGCAGCTGCGTGGCGCGCGGGCCTGAATTGATAACGCCGCCGCCGGTATAGAAGATCGGCGCCTTGGCATTGGCCAGCAGCTCAATCGCGCGGGCGATATCGCGGTCGCTGCCGGTGCTGGGCGGGTTATAGCGATTGCGGCGCTGCGGCGGGGCGGCGTCCCACGCGGCAGAGGCGATCTGGACGTCCTTGGGAATGTCGATCACCACCGGACCGGGGCGGCCGGTCGTGGCGATCTGGAACGCCTCATCGATGATCGCGGCGAGTTCGGCCGGGTCCTTCACCAGATAGTTGTGTTTGGTGCAGTGCCGGGTGATGCCGATCGTATCGGCTTCCTGGAACGCATCAGAGCCGATCAGCCCGGTCGGCACTTGGCCGGTGATCACAACGAGCGGGATGGAATCCATGAACGCATCGGCAATCCCGGTGACAGCATTGGTTGCGCCGGGGCCAGAGGTGACCAGAACCACGCCGGGCTTGCCGGTGGAACGGGCATAGCCTTCGGCCGCGTGGGCCGCGCCGGCTTCATGTCGGACCAGAATGTGGCGGATCCGGGCATCGCCGAACAGCGCATCATAGATCGGCAGTACCGCGCCGCCGGGATAGCCGAACACGAATTCGACCCCCTGCCGGACCAAACTTTCGACCAGAATGCTGGCGCCGCTGCGCTCCTCACTCACGTTACTTCCCTTTCCAGTTCACCCGCGCGTCCCCTGAAAGCGTCAGCCCGGCACAGTTGCCTGCGCCGGGCCTCCTCTCCAACTCGGGATCAAAGCGCAAGCGCCGATCTTGCGGTGGCCCCTAAGCGATAGGAAATAACGCGTCAAGCGTTAATGGCGCAATAATGATGCAAATAACCGCTCAATATCGTAATCTTTCGCTTCGATCCGGCGCCAATCGGGCGGGGACTGGTTGCGAAACCATGTGAACTGGCGCTTGGCATAGTTGCGGGTGGCCTGTGCGCTGCTGGCCAGAGCCTCGCTTTGGCTCACCGTTCCAGCCTGCAATGCCGCCAGTTCCGGCACGCCGATGGCGCGCATTACCGGCATGTCCGGATCAAGTCCGCGCGCCAGCAAACGCCGGACTTCGTCAACTGCACCGCGTTCCAGCATCTGCCCAAAGCGGCGGTCGCAGCGCTCATAGAGCCAATCGCGCGGAGGCAGCAGGACGGCGGTGTGGAGCTGCACTAAGTTGCCGATCCCCCCGGTCAATTGTCCCTGCCAGTGGCCGAGTGATTGCCCGGTAGAACGCACTACCTCCAACGCACGAGCCACCCGGGTGCGGTCTGTGGGGGAGAGCGCCGCCGCCCGGTCCGGGTCTTCCACCAACAAGGCCGCATAGGCATCGCTCACGGGCATTCCACGCACAAGATCACGAACCGCCGGGTCAATCGGCGGCACCGGGGCGATTCCATCGAGCAACGTGCGCAGATAGAGCCCGGTCCCACCGACCAGTATCGGCACCGCGCCGCGCTTGTGAACATCGGTGATCACGGTGCGGGCTTGTTCAGCCCAATCGGCGGCAGAACAGGCCGAAGCGCCGTCCCAGGTCCCGAACAACCGGTGGTCCACGCCTTGCATCTCTTCTTCAGAAGGCCGGGCACTCAGCACCGCCAGATCGGCATAAACCTGCGCGCTATCGGCATTGATCACCACCGCTTCACGGCCTTGCGCCTGCAATGCCAAGGCTAATCGCACTGCGACATCGCTCTTGCCGCTGGCGGTTGGCCCTGCGATGAGCGCGAGCGGCGGCAAGTCTGCCGATTCAGGGGAATTCAAGTTGATCATTGCGCGCGTCATAGCAGAACCGGCGGTCTTGTCCGCCAATTGTGACGCGGTGGTCCACGCGCTGGAATCGCAAGGCGCCAAGGTCCACGGCGCCGATCCCTTGCCGGGGCTGGACACAGTGCTGCAGATCATCGCCGATGATGGCGATCCAGCGGCGTTCCGGGGCGTACTCGACCGGCATTTCGGCGCGACCGATATGTTGATCACCGACCACCTGCCGCAAGTGCCGCAGGTGTTCGTCTCCGACATGGATTCGACCATGATCGGGCAGGAATGCATCGATGAACTGGCCGACTTCGCCGGGATCAAGGA
>VFKS01000557.1 GCA_009885425.1 Novosphingobium sp. | reverse complement strand
TACCCTTCGTAGTCGCCACCGATCGAGGTGTTGCGCACTGGCGCCGCTGCGGTGATCCGCAAGGCTTCGGCCGACTGGCTGAGCGAGCCGACATCATCGACTTCGTCATCATCGTCCGGCAGCACGCGCTGCAGCGAACTGATCACCGATTCCTTGAGCAGATCAGGCCGCACGGTCTGTTCGGCGATTTCACGCAGCGCGACGACCGGGTTCTTGTCACGATCGCGGTCGATAGTGATTTCCGCCCCACCCGAAATTTCGCGCGCCCGCTGGGCCGCCATCAGGACAAGGTCGAAACGGTTCGGGATCTTGTCGACACAATCTTCAACGGTAACGCGCGCCATCGGGCACTCCAGTTCATTACAAAAAGCCGGGAAAGCGCGCGCTTAGGCGCTAAGTGATTCGGAAGTCAAGGAAAATTCGCATAACATATTGAAATTGAATTGTTTTTCGAATCACTCGTAACTCTCGTGCCGCTGGCTCTCATCGGCCAGATCGCTGAACCGGGTGATCCGCGCTTCGAACCGCATCCGCACCTTGCCGGTCGAGCCATGGCGCTGTTTGGCCACGATCAGCTCGGCCAGGCCAAAGACACTTTCCATTTCGGCCTGCCAGGCGGTGTGGGCATCGTGGATCTTGGCATCATCGCTGCCTTGCGGAACCTTGGGTTCCTTGGCGGCGACGTAATAGTCTTCGCGGAACACGAACCAGACCATATCGGCGTCCTGCTCGATCGAGCCCGATTCGCGCAGGTCCGACAGCTGCGGGCGCTTGTCCTCGCGCTGTTCAACCGCGCGGCTGAGCTGTGACAGCGCGATCACTGGCACCGCCAGTTCCTTGGCGAGGGTCTTGAGGCCCCGGCTGATCTCGGAAATCTCGTTGACCCGGTTGTCGCTGGCCTTGCCCGATCCTTGCAGCAGCTGCAGGTAATCGACCACCACCAGCCCGATATCGTGCCGCCGCTTGAGCCGCCGGGCGCGGGTCCGCAGGGCCGAGATCGACAGCGCTGGGGTGTCATCGATATAGAGCGGCAGTTCGGCGAGCCGTTGGCTGGCATAGGACAGCTGCTGGAAATCCTCGCGGCTGATCTTGCCCATCCGCAAGGCTTCGCTGCTGATCCCGGACTGTTCCGCCAGGATACGCGTGGCGAGTTGGTCGGCGCTCATTTCCAGACTGAAGAACGCGCAGGCCGCGCCAACCGATTTTTCGGGCGCGATCCCATCGGCGATATCACGCCGCAGCCGGTCGGCGGCATTGAACGCGATGTTGGTGGCGAGCGAGGTTTTGCCCATGCCGGGCCGGCCGGCCAGAATGATCAAATCGCTATCGTGCAGACCGCCGATCTTTTCGTTGATGCTGGTGAGGCCGGTGGTCTTGCCTGAAATATGCCCGCCCGAAAGCAGCGCGGTTTCGATCATGCCGAGCGCGGTACGGGTCGCGGCGGCAAAGCCCTGAGCCTCGCTGGCGCTGGAGGCCCCTTCGGCAACCTTGTAGAGCGCCGCTTCGGCCTGGGCGACTTGCTCCATCGGATCGACGCTTTCCGAGGTATCGAGCGCCGAGTTGACCAGCCCGCGGCCGACCGCCACCAGCTCGCGCAGCAGAGCAAGGTCATAGATTTGCTCGGCCAGCTCGCGCGGCGCCAAGAGCCCCTGACCATCGGCGGTGAGCCGCGCCAGATAGGCCGCGCCGCCCAGATCCTTCAGCGCCTCGTCGGCCTCAAAATAGGGTTTCAGCGTAACCGGAGTGACCACCGCCTTGCGGTCGAGCAGTTGCAGGATCCGCTCATAAATCCGGCCATGGACCGGCTCGAAGAAGTGATCCGGCCGCAACGGCGTGACCAGTTCCTCGATCACCCGGTTGTCGATCAGCGCGGCGCCCAGAAAGGCGGCCTCGGCCTCGACGTTTGAGGGCAAGGCCCGGGCAGCGGTTTCATCAGCGCGGGGAAAGGGGATCGGTTCAGCCATAAGCGGCGATCAATGCGCGCGGGTTGGGCAAGGCGCAAGAACAACTCGCAGCGGTTTTCATCCACAGGCTGTGGAAGGCGGGGATGAGAACAGGCACTTGCCCCTAGATATTGCATCTGCGAAAAGCGCCGCCACCATGGCCGATCCGCGCATCATTCATATCGAGCTCGACGAGGCGACCATCCTGTGGCGCAACGCCGATATCGAACAGGAGCGCCGGATCGCGATTTTCGATCTGATCGAAGAAAACACCTTCAAGCCATGCCGCGCTGCCGAAGCCGGACATCTGGGGCCTTATCGGCTGAAACTGGGAGTAGAGGACGGCCGTCTCTCGCTCGACATTGCGGACGAGAACGGCGGGCAGCTGGAAACGCTGATCCTCGGGCTTGGCCGGTTCCGCCGCCCGATCCGTGAGTACTTCGCGATCTGTGACAGCTATTATCAGGCGATCCGCAAAGCCAGCGCGCAGGAAATCGAGACGATCGACATGGCCCGCCGCGGGGTCCACAACGAAGCCGCCGAAATGCTGCTGGAACGGCTGGAGGGCAAAGTCGAAACCGACTTCGCCACCGCCCGGCGGCTCTTTACCCTGATCTGCGTCCTGCATATCAGAGGGTAAGGGGAGCGCACCGAACATGGCCAGAAAAACTACCAGCCAAACACGGCTGCGCACGTTTGGCGCGGTACTGCTGCTCGCGATCATCGCCGCTGGCTGGGGCTGGTGGAACTTGCGCCACTGGCGCCCGTCGAAACTGGAGTTCCCGATGCAGGGGATAGCGGTTTCTGCCGACGACGGCGCGCTTGATTGGAAGGCGCTCAAGGCAACCGGGGCCAGCTTTGCCTATCTCGATGCCTCGGCCAGCGCCTTTGCCCGCGATCCGGCCTTCGTCAAGAACCTGGAGGATGCGCGCGCCGCCAAGCTGCAGGTCGGCGCGGTCCACCGCTATGATCCGTGCCAACCGGCCGAAAGCCAGTCCGCCAACTTCGTCACTGTGGTGCCGCGTGACAAGGCGATGCTACCCCCGGCGGTCGAGCTCGACATGCTGGCCGATGACTGCCCGGTCAAAGTATCCGACGCCGCAGTGGAAAGCGAGTTGATGACCTTTATCAACCAGATCGAGACGCATACCGGCAAAGCCACGATCCTGAAGATTTCCTCTGGGTTCGAAGATCGCTATCACCTCGCCAGTGCGATTGATCGCAACGTCTGGCTGGAACGGACCCGATTCCAGCCCGGTTATGCCGGGCGGCCGTGGACCCTGTGGAGTGCAACCGATATGTTCAATAGCCCGGCCGCCGAAGGTCCGCTCAACTGGGTGGTGGTGCAGCGATGAGCTGGACCCGCGAAAGCCTG
>VFKS01000270.1 GCA_009885425.1 Novosphingobium sp. | reverse complement strand
GCCGGCACTTCCAGCCCCTCACCCGCCCATAGCCTAAGCGAGGGCGGGCGTGTAGCTGCCGCCACCGGCCTCAATCCCCCGTCAGGATCCGGTCGACCAACTGCTTCACCGTCGGGGTGAAATTGTTCGAATAGAACGGGTCGGTCTTGAAGTTGTATGCGTTGTGGCCCGCGAACATCAGGTTCTGATCGATATCCTCACCGTGCACGATCGCCTTCAGCGTCTTTTGAATGCAGAAGCTGCGCGGATCGGCGAGGTAGCCGGTGGTGTAATCATCGTGGTCTTTCCACGCCGAAAATCCGCAGTGCGACAGGCAGCCCATGCAGTCCTTCTGATCCTTGTGGATCACCCCGCGTTCAGCCTGATCGACGAACACCAATGTATCGTCGGGCGTGCGCAACCCCTCGTCAAAGCCTTGTGAAACCCAGGTGCGGGCCCGGACCAGATCCTCGGGCGCGACCCAGAAATTCTTGTTACCCACGCCGACATCCAGCCGCGCAGTATGTTCACCAGCTTCAACCTTGGAATAGGGGATCTGGCGATGGCTCCGCGCTTCGAGGTTGCGCAGGAACGGATTGCGCACTGCCGAGCTGTAAAAGCCGGTTGGCGAAAAGCGGTGGAGCAGAATGTCGCCTTCTTCCAGCGTGCGCAGATGGTCCTTCCAGGCCTGCGGGATCGGGCTTTCCTGCGTTAGCAGCGGCCGGGTGCCGTACTGGAACACGATCTGGCCAAGCTCCGGATTGTCGAGCCAGTTTTCCCAATCGCGCAGGAACCAGACCCCACCGGCCATCACGATCGGCACAGAATCGTCAATCCCTTCGGCGCGCATCGTATCGCGCAGCGCCTTGACCCGCGGATAAGGGTCCTGCGGCACTTTGGGGTCTTCGGCGTTGGACAGGCCGTTGTGCCCGCCCGCCAGCCATGGGTCTTCATAGACCACCGCACCCATCAGATCGGCATATTTGTGATAGGCCCGCTTCCACAGCGCGCGGAAGGCGCGGGCGGAACTGATGATCGGGAGGTAGTTGACCCCATACTTCGACGCGATTTCCGAGAGCTTATAAGGCATCCCTGCCCCGCAGGTGACCCCGGTTACCAGTCCCTTGGTGCGTTCCAGCACGCCTTCCAGAACTTCCTGCGCGCCGCCCATTTCCCACAGCAGGTTGATGTTGATCGCACCCTTGCCGCCCGAAATGTCATGCGCCCGGCGAACCTGTTCAACAGCGCCGGTAATCCCGTACTGGATCAGTTCGTTGTGCCGCTCAAGCCGGGTCGCGCCATTGTATTCCTGCACAACCCGTTCGCCATTGCCGTCATAGAAATCGGCATTGACCGCACTGACCGTGCCGATGCCACCGGCAGCAGCCCAAGCGCCCGAACTAGCGTGGTTGGAGACGGCCACCCCCTTGCCACCCTCAACCAGCGGCCAAACCTCGCGGCCGCCGTAGATGATCGGCTTGAGTCCCTTGAAACCCATTACGTCCCCGTCTTTCCATTGGCCGTATTGCACGGCTTGATGTCTTGCGCTTCCGGGCGCGACCCTTGCGCTTCGAATGAAGCATAATATCCGTTCAGCTCCGGCTTACGGACAAATTCGACCAGGCGAAAGCCCAGAGCGCTAAACTCGCAGAAAAGCAGGGCTGGCGGGATGCCGTGTTGATCGGTCGGCCGGTCGATATCGACCACCACCACCTGCCCGCCCGGTTTCAGCGCCGGCCGCAAGTGCCACAGGAAAGCATAGGGCTCGGTCACTTCGTGATACATGTGGACCATGAAAATGCGGTCAAAGCTGTTTGCAGGCAGCCGTGGATCGGCCTCTGCTCCCAGCTTGATCGAGACATTATCCAGCCGTTCGCGCTCGACCCGCTGGCCGAGCCGCTGAACAGCCTTGGCGTCGATATCCTGCGCCAAAACGCGGCCCTTGATCCCGACTCTTTCCGACAGCCGGATGGTGTAATAGCCCTCACCAGCGCCGATATCGGCCACGGTGCTGCCTGCGCCGATCTGGGCCAGGCCCATCACGACCTTGGCTTCACCCAAATTGTCGCGCTGATCTTCGTTGGAAAACTCGTTGCTGG
>VFKS01000045.1 GCA_009885425.1 Novosphingobium sp. | reverse complement strand
GCCATTGCGGCTTCGTATTCGGCTTTTTCGCGGGCGATCTGTTCGTCGCGGGCTTTGACCGCATCTTGATAGGCTTGCTGGTTGGCGGCGTTGGTTTGGGCCTGGGCCTGAGCGGCTTTGGCTTGCTCGGCATTGGCCGCAGCGCGCTGCTCTTCGGCGCTGGGGGTCGGGACTGCGGCGGGGGTGGCCGCGGCGGGTGTAGCGGCTTTCTTGCGGGGCCGCGCGTCGGCCGGAGCGGTGGCGGCCAGCGCAAGGCAGCTGAGGGCGCTCAGCAGGGCGAAGGCAGTTCGGGTTGTGGTCATGGCACTTCTCCTTGTTACGGCGCTTACGGCCGCTGCTCGTTTACAAGGTCCTGCCGCGCTGAGCCATCTTAAACCGTGATAGCGGCTTAGGCTGCAGTGCGCGCAACCCGCACTGCCGCGGACTGCAGAACCGATTGCCTGCTCGGTATTTGCCTGTAAACTGGCGCCATAAAAGGGTTTGGCCAATCCGGCGGCGTAATGCGGCAGGGTTGGGGTCGCTGGTCGGATCGTGCACCGCAAAGGGGGCGGCATGACTGCGTTCCGCTATAAGGCCTTTATCAGCTATTCGTGGGCCGATGCCACCTGGGGCAACTGGCTGCAAAAGGCGATCGAGACCTATCGCACCCCGGCAGCGTTGGTCGGCAAGGATGGCGCGCTCGGCCCGGTGCCAGCGCGGCTGCACCCCTTGTTCAAGGACCGTGAGGAAGAAGCCGCCGGGGCCAGCATCGGTGCTGCAGTGGAAACAGCGCTGGCGGCATCCGAATTCCTGATCGTGGTCTGTTCGCCCAATTCGGCCAAATCGAAATGGGTCGACCGCGAACTGGCCTGGTTCAAAACCCACCGTGATCCCGCCAAAGTGCTGGCGCTGATCGTCGATGGCAGCCCCGGCAGCGGGGGTGAGAGCGAGTGCTTCCCGCTCGCCCTGACCCACCACATCGCGCCCGACCTGACGATCACTGGCGATCCCACCGACCACCCGCTTGCCGCCGATGCCCGCGACAGCGGCGATGGCAAACGCAAGGCCCGGCTCAAGATTGCCGCCGCGCTGCTTGGGGTTGGGCTGGATGAACTGGTCCGCCGCGATGACCGCCGCCGCGCGCTGCGGGTGCGGGTGGTGGTCGGCGCGTCACTGGCCTTGGCCTTGGCGATGAGCGCACTGGCGCTGGCCGCCGTGCGGGCGCGGGACGAGGCGGACATGCAGCGGGCCGAATCCGATGGGCTGGTTGAATTCATGCTGACCGATCTGCGTGAACGGCTGGAGCCGGTCGGGCGGCTCGATGCGCTCGACGTGGTCGGCCAGCGCGCGCTCAAATACTACGCCGGGCAGAAGGCCAGCAAACTCGATGCCGATGCATTGGGCCGCCGCGCCCGCGCGCTTCATCTGGTTGGCGAAGTCAGCAACATCCGCGGCGATAGCGCCGCCGGGCTGAAAGCGTTCCGTCAGGCCGCTGCCACCACCGGCGAGCAACTGGCGCGTGATCCGGACAATCCGCAGCGGATTTTCGATCATGCGCAGAGCGTGTTCTGGGTTGGCTACATTGCCTATGAACGCGGCGAGACCAAAGAGGCCGAAGCGCAGTTTCGCGAATACAAGCGGCTGGCCGACCGGCTGGTGGCGCTCGATCCCGCGAATACCGACTGGCAGCTGGAAGTGTCCTATGCCGAAAGCAACCTTGGCACGCTCTATTTCAATCAGGGCCGCTATGCCGAGGCGGAAAAATCGTTCGCCAATGCCCAGCGGATCGCCGAAGCGATCGCCACGAAAGACCCGGCCGACCTGACCAAGCAACTTGACATGGCGAGTGCGGTTTCTTGGACCGCTTATGCGCTTGAACGGCAGGAAAAGATCGCGCCCGCCCTCGCGCTCTATGGCCGCGAGCATGCGGTCTATGTAGCCGTTTTGGCCATGGACCCCGGCAACACCATGGCGCGCAGCAGGACGGGTACGGCGCTGATCGGCATCGGGCGGCTCGAAACGATGCGCGGTAACGGTATCAAGGCACTGGCTGTCATGCAGAAATCCGTCGACATCAGCGTCGCGCTGCGCAGTGCTGAACCGGGCAACACCCTGTGGATTCAGTACGAAGTCAAACGGCGCTACGAACTGGGGATCGCTGCCTTGATGTTCGGGCGGATCGACCTTGCGCGCCAGCAACTTACTGCGGCGCGGCCCTTGCTGATTGGTCTGATCGCCAAGGATCCTACCAACGACATCTGGAACCTCGACCTCGCCGCGCAGCTTGACGAGCTCGACGCGCGGATACTGGCGCAAAGCGGACGAACTCGCGACGCGGTGGCCCGCGCTGATCATGCCATCACGCTGCTTTCCAAGCGCTCGGATTCGGCCGATCCAGTGATGCGCGCAGTCTATGCTTCGGTGCTGCTGGTGCGCGGCGATATGCACATGCGCGCAGGTCAGCTGGCTCTGGCGCGGCAGGATTGGCTCGGTGTGGACCGGTTGATCGCTGGCGCGGACGTGGATTTGACCTCGTCACTTCTGACACTGCGCTATGCAGCCGCTAGGCGCCAGCGCGATACCGCACGGACCACGCCAATCCGGCAAGTGCTGGATCGGCGCGGCTGGCGGCATCCGATGTATCTGCGCGAATTGCGCTAGGCGATTGCTAGGATCGGGTGCGTTCGTTCGAATTCAACCCGGATTGATAATCTTCGGATCGAAAGTGATGAAGTAGGCGGCGTTGCGCCAGCCTGGCAGGTTATCGAAGCAAACGCCAAGGTTGTAGAAATAGGGCGTGCCTCGCCGGTTGTCATCGATCTTGACTCCGCCCGGCAGGCTTCTGCTCAAACTTGCTGCCATACCTGGGGGCCACGGTTGCACCGTTGGATCGGTTTCACTGGCAACCAGCCAGCAATAGGGTTGATCTGGAGGTCCGCCTTCGCCGGCTTTCGCCCAGCGCGGGGAGTACATCAGACCATCAGTCCCCTGGATTTGGCCACTAAGCATAAAATACAGGTCAACCTCTTGACCAAACCCGGGGCCAGTGGGGAGTTGGGTGAGGTCAATATCACCGTTTGGTAAAACCAGACTGGAACTGTTGGTTTGCGGATTGCTGGTGGTTTTTCCATATAAGTACGTAAAATTATTGGGGTATTGCGTGGTTTGGCCAACGGTGTTGTCAGGGTTTTGAACCCCGCCAATAGTGAGAATAATCTCGACGAATTTGGGGCCATTTGGCATCTTGAGTCTCCCTTGTTCCCGCACACATCAGTCTGCCGCGCGCCGACGCGGGGGTTCCCGGCATGGCGGCCACTTTTGACAGACCCAGATGACAATGCGCAGGCCTCAACCTTGGAGGTTCTCTGTGCGGCGAAAATGTGCGCCCATAATTGGTCACTGTAAAGACACTTAACGGCCCCTTTCCAGAATCGAACAAATCTGGAACAGACCGGCTCCATGTCGCTTACCCACATCACCGTGCGCGGCGCGCGCGCACACAACCTCAAGGGCTTTGACGTCTCGCTGCTGCGCGACCAGCTGATCGTGATCACTGGGCTGTCGGGCAGCGGCGCTATGTTCGTGCGTTAGGCGTCAAAGGATTGAATGCTGGCCTAACTTTCCCTTCAGCCGGGTAGACAGCGCCAAGCGGGTGCGGCAGGAGGCGCGCAGATGGGCCGCGTTCTTTTGTCTTTGTGCTTTGCAGCGCTGGCCGCCGGAACGGGCTTGCCGGGGGCGGCCATGGCTCAGGATCCGGGCGAACCGTCGCCGCCGGCGCCCACCACAATCACCATGACGCCAGGGCAGCTGTTCGACTTTGCCGATCAGGCCCGTGATCGGGGCGACTACGCCACCGCAGAAGCCTCTTACCGCGCGCTGGCTTCCAATCCCGATATTGAGATCCGCAGCGAGGCGCGCTTTCGGCTGGGGATGATGCTGGCTGATAATCAGCGCCGCTACGCCGACGCGGCAGTGGAGTTTCGCAAGATTCTGGACGAAAAGCCCAAGGCTGGGCGGGTCCGGCTGGAACTGGCGCGGATGCACGCCATGCTGGGCGATCCCGGTGGCGCCGCGCGCGAACTGCGCGCCGCCCAGGCCAGCGGACTGCCACCCGAAGTGCAGAATGCCGTCCGGTTCTATGCCAATGCCTTTGAAGCGCAGAAGCCGTTCGGATACAGCGTCGGGATTGCCCTGGCACCCGATACCAACATCAACCGCGCCACCCGGTCCGACACCCTTGGCACGATCATCGGCGATTTCACGCTGGACGATAACGCTCAGGCCAAGTCGGGGGTCGGCCTTGCGTTGCGTGGTCAGGCCTATTTTCGCACCGCCCTGGGCCGCAAATCGCGGCTGCTGGTGCAGGCCAGTGGGCAAGGCGATCTCTATCGCCAGTCGGATTTCAACGACCTGATCCTGGGGGGACAGGCTGGGCCGGAATTCCAGCTGGGCCGTAACCGGATCTACCTGGGCGGAGCGGCGACCTGGCGCTGGTATGGCGGCACGCCCTACAGCCAGACGCTGGGCCTCAGTGCCAGCCTGCGCCGCCCGATCGGCAAGCGCGGCCAGGCGCAGGTCGAACTGGGTCTGGCGCGCGACAACAACCGCCGCAACGATCTGCAGGATGCCACCGTGGCCAGCGTTTCGGTCGGCTATGACCGTGCCTTCACCGCCACGTCCGGGGGCGGAATCAGCCTTAACGCGATCCGCAACGCGGCTGAAGATCCCGGCTATTCGCTGACCAGCGGAGGCACGAATGCCTATCTGTTCAAGGAATTCGGTCCGGTTACGGCCGTGGTGAACTTTGGTTACAGCCATCTCGAGGCCGATGAGCGGATTTTCCTCTATCCGCGCCGCCGGACTGATGACCGTTATTCTGCCGGTCTGGGCGTTACTTTGCGAAACCTCCGTTTCGGCAACTTTGCACCACTGGCACGGGTGCGGTTTGAGCGTAATGTTTCGAGTATAGAAATCTATGATTACAGCCGGTTTTCCGGCGAAATTGGGATAACGGCGGCGTTCTGACACGCCCGAATCGAAGGGGGAATTCCAAAGCCCAGTCGCAACCTGATGGCCGCCGCGTCGCTGGCAGTGTTGGCGCTTACCGTATCGGCCTGTGGCGGTGGCGGTGTTGGCAGCACGCCGACGCCGAGTCCGACACCGACGCCGACGCCGACCCCCACACCGACGCCCACTTCGGGTGCAAACAGCACCCTGCTGGCTCCGCTCAAGAGCGAATCCTTCAAGACGGTCGGGGCGGTCGGCAATATCAGTGTGCCGACCAGCGGAGCCAACGTCACCACTACAGCGGCCCCGGCCACGCCGACCTTCACCTATAACGAGACCAACCAGACCTATACGGTGAACCAGGGCGGGACGAGCCAGAGCTTTGCCCCGGCCGACGTCGACGCGGCCCAGACCAACGCCACGATCACAACCTACAAGCGCACGTCCGGTTCGACGACCGACTTTCTGACCCTGGTCAAGAACGGCACAGGGACCGGGCAGACCCAGTATGTCGGGGCCGGTTTCTGGCAGCGGCAGGTCGATGGCAGCAGTGCGACCACCGGGGCATTCAACGCCTTTTCCTATGGGGTCGAAACCCCCAATGCCGGCGTGCCGCGCACCGGCACGGCCAGCTTCAACGTCAACCTGCTGGGGGTGCGGACCTTCAGTTCAACGATCTATTCGATCGGCGGCAGCGGGGTGATCAATCTCGATTTCCTGAGCGGCGGGATGGTCGGCCAGGGCACTTACAACGAACGGGACGCAAACACTGGCATCGGGCCGAGCGGGCTGGCCTGGTCCAGCCAGTCACTGCTGTCAGCCGCCAACAATACGTTCAGCGGGTTCATCAAGCTGGATTCGATCGGCACCGGGGAACTGCGCGGAGCGCTCTATGGCCCTGTCGCGCAGGAAATCGGCGGTGCCTTCTCGATCAATCCGAACAGCGAACAGGGCGCGGTCGGCGCGCTTTACGGCGCGCGGGGCACGACGCCGATCAACACCGGCACCTCGCTCGATTCGCCCGGTTCGGTGATGTTCTACAAGCCGTTGGCTGAAGCGCTGAAGGCCACGGTGGATGCCTCCGGTAATCTCAGCGCGATCCAGCAGGGCAGCAAGCTGGCCTCGATCTATCAGGAAGTCTCCGGCAGCCCCTATGTGATGTTCAGTTCCGATGGTCGGATCACCCGGCCGTTCCCGCCGGGCTTCGTCAATCCGCCGCTCTATCATCTCTACAACACCACGCTCACGTCTCTGCGGGCAGGTGGTCAGTATGATGTGCGCGGCGGCCAGGTCTTTTACGATGCCTTCCTGTTCGGCTTCGAAACACCCAACGCGGGCGTGCCGCGCACCGGCAGCGCCTCGTTCGATCTCGGGATGAACGGCGCGCTGGGCGATCCGGGCGGCAAGCTGCAGACCCTGCAGGGCACCGGGACTCTGTCCGCCAACTTCGCCACCGGGGCGATCACCACGATCGGCAACTACAACGTCAGCAACGGCACTCCGGCCAGCTCCAATCCCGGGACCAACACCGGAAGCGGCAGCTGGAACGGCTCGGCCACCCTGGCCAGCGCGGCCAATGCCTATACCGGCACGATCACGCTGACCGGTGCGAACACCTATACCGGTTCGCTGAACGGCAAGTTCTTCGGCAGCACCGCGCAGGAAACCGGCGCGGTGTTCAACGCCACCTCCGGCGCCGGCGGCATGGCCACCGGGACGCTGAGCGGCAAGCGCGGCTCTGACAGCTCGGCATCGCAGCTGGGCCTCGCCGCGCTGACATCCACCACCGACCTGCCCGGCAATGCCGGGATCTACACTTACACCCCCGGCCTCAGCCCGCCTTATGGCCGGACCTATGATCCGGAGATTACGGTCACCTACGATCCGGTCGCCAAGTTGTTCCGGTTCCGCTCGGTCAGCACCGGGATCAATCTGGCCGGGCTGGAGATCGACCAGACCTTCCTGCAATCGAACATCGACAATGCGCTGACCAACAGCACCTTCACCCATTACGATGTCGGTGGGGTCAAGGCCCGGATCTTCAAGTGGGGATCGGGCAATGGGTCGATCGCGCTGACTTACACCAGCTTTGCCGAGATCACGAAGCCGGCGACCTATGCCGGCTCCCCGTCCACCGCCACCTATTACATCCCGTTCGGCGGGGTGACGCCGACCTTCCAGATGCCGACCACCGGCAGCGCCACCTACAGCGGCGTGGTCTATGGCAAGGGCGGCGGCGGGACCTTCAGCAACGGCACCGACCTGACCGGGACCAGCACGTTCAACGTTAATTTTGGCACCGGCTCGGCCAACATCGTCATGGCGCTGATGGCCTGGGACGGGGCCAATCCAGGGGTCAGCCTGGGCAACCTGACCTACAACGGCACCTTCGGGTCGGGCTGTCCGGGCTGCGGCCCGGCCAACCGCTATTACCTGAACCTCAGCGATCCCAACGCAATCGGCATCCTGCACGGCTTCTTCTACGGACCCAACGCGGCCGAATACGGCGCGGTGTTCGATGTGCGTTACCTGAGCGGCACCAACAACGGAGCGGTGTTCAACGGGGTGACGGTCGGCAAGAAGAACTGACGCCGCGCTGCCCATAGGGGAGGGGGCTTGCGCCTCCCCTTGCCCGAATCGAACAAATCTGGAACAGACCGGCGCCATGTCGCTTACCCACATCACCGTGCGCGGCGCGCGCGAGCATAATCTCAAGGGCTTTGACGTCTCGCTGCCGCGGGACCAGTTGATTGTGATCACCGGCCTGTCGGGATCGGGCAAGTCGAGCCTCGCCTTCGACACCATCTATGCCGAGGGCCAGCGGCGCTACGTCGAGTCGCTGTCGGCCTATGCCCGCCAGTTCCTCGAGATGATGCAGAAGCCCGATGTCGAGCATATCGACGGGTTGTCCCCGGCGATCTCGATCGAGCAGAAAACCACCAGCCGCAACCCGCGCTCGACCGTCGCCACGGTAACCGAAATCTATGATTATATGCGGCTGCTGTGGGCGCGGGTCGGCGTGCCCTATTCGCCCGCCACCGGGCTCCCGATCGCGGCGCAATCGGTCAGCCAGATGGT
>VFKS01000390.1 GCA_009885425.1 Novosphingobium sp. | reverse complement strand
GATCTGGACCGGTTCAAGCAAGTCAACGATACCATGGGCCATCCTGCGGGCGACAATCTGTTGACCCAAGTTGCACAGCGCCTTGAACGCACGACTGGGGAAAATGGCCGAGTCGGGCGTCTGGGCGGCGACGAGTTCCAGATCGTGCTCCCCGGTCGGAACCGCCGCGAGGATCTTGCCGTGCTGGCACGCCGGGTTATCGATGCCCTGTCCGAACTCTATTCGATCGACGGCCACCGGGTTGTCATCGGGGCCTCAATCGGGGTTGCTCTCTCGCCTGAAGATGGGCTGACCTCCGACGACCAGATCCGCAATGCCGATCTGGCGCTTTATGCCGCCAAGGACGGGGGCCGCGGACGGCATCACTTCTATGCCGCCGATCTGCACAGCGATGCCGAAGAGCGGCGTCAGCTGGAACAGGACCTGCGCGATGCGCTGACCCGGGGCGGGCTGGAACTGCACTATCAGCCGGTGATTCACACCGTGACCGAACGGATCACCGGATTTGAAGCGCTGCTGCGCTTGAACCACCCGGCCCGCGGCCCGCTATCGCCTGCCAAATTCATCCCGATCGCCGAGGATTCAGGACTGATCGCCCCAATTGGCGAATAGGCCTCGCGGAAGGCCTGCATGGATATGGCGCAGTGGCCCGATAGCGTCCGGGTGGCGGTCAATATCTCGCCATCGCAGTTTTCCAACCCGGCGCTGCCTTCGATTATCACCAATGCGCTGGCGGCGGCGCAGGTCGACCCGGGCCGGCTTGAGCTGGAGATCACCGAGAGTGTGTTTCTGGCCGACGATGACGGCAGCGACGCGATGTTTGCCGCGCCTAAACGGGTTGGGGTGCGGCTGGCACTGGCTATTCGGCGCTGGGCTATCTGAAGAAGGCCCCGTTCGACAAGATCAAGATCGACCTGAGCTTCGTTCGAGGAGCCACTATACCGGTGGCAAGAATGGCGCGATTATTGCCTCGATCGTCAGCCTGGCCGAAGCGCTGGGGATGGAAACCACTGCTGAGGGCGTGGAAACGCTCGATGAACTGGAACTGGTCCGGATGCTTGGCTGCAGCCATGTTCAGGGATTCAGCTACGAAGGGCCCTGACCCGTGAGGCCGCAACGCAGCGCCTGCACACCGGCCTGACCGCGATCGCGATGGGCCCGCGCGCTGCCCGCGCAGTTCGCCCTACCGCTTGCGCTCGACGATGCCGGGCGGGTCGCGCTGGGTCCGCAACCAGCAGGCGAACGATCCCGCAGCGTGCTGAGCCGCGAAACCGGAGCGGCGGCTTGACAGTATTTTAAGAACCGAACGGCATTAGCCAAAAATCAACCACATCCGTTTATCTACGGATATTGGGTCCAAACACCAGATGTAAGGATGTTGCAGGTAAGTCATGACGGATTCGGGCAGTTCCAGTTTCGGGCGGTTTCGTAGCATGCTGGGTTCCGGCAAGGCGGCATCGCGCGGTAACGTGTCTGTCAAGCCGATGACTGGTCAGGAGCGTGAACAGGCGCTGCTGCTGCTCCGCGATTACGAAGCCTCTGGCCTCGGCTGGTTCTGGTCAAGCGACCGTGAAGGCCAGATCACTTACATTTCGCCCTGCGTAGCCGACCAGCTGGGCTGCGAAACCGCGCAGATGGTGGGGCAGCCAATCCAATCGCTGTTCATTCTGGACCGGGACGAAGATGATCCGATCGAGCGGACTCTGCCGCTGATCCTCAGTGCCCGCAAGACCTTCACCGACCTGCCGGTTCGCGCAGCCTTTGACGGCAAGGAGATCTGGTGGTCGATCTCGGGCCGTCCGCAATTCAGTGAGGACAGCACCTTCATCGGCTATCGCGGAAATGGCACCGATATTACCGCCACGCGCGAAAGCCAGAAAGACGCCTCGCGCATGGCGCAGTACGATTCGCTCACCGGGCTGGCCAATCGCCACCGGATGGGCAAGCGGTTGAACGCCACACTGACTGCCTATCAATCCGCCAAGCGCTGCTGCGCCGTGATGATGATGGACCTTGATCGGTTCAAGGCCGTGAATGATACGCTGGGGCATCCAGCTGGCGACGAACTGCTTAAGCAGGTGGCCCAGCGGCTTGAGCGAATTCTGCCCGACAAGACGTTTGAAATCGGCCGCCTTGGTGGCGATGAATTCCAGATCATGCTGCCCGATATCGACGATCGCGGGCGGCTGGGTGAGATTGCCAAATCGGTGATCACCATGATCAGTCAGCCATACCAGATCGATGGCAGCCGCTGCGTGATCGGGGCCTCGATCGGGATCGCGATTGCACCCTATGACGGGATCGACTCCGAAGAACTGGTTCGCTCGGCTGACCTCGCGCTTTATGCCTCTAAGGGCGGCGGGCGCGGACAGTTTCGGTTTTACTCAAGCGATCTCCATTCCGAAGCCGAACGCCGCCGTCAGATTGAAGACGAGCTGCGCGACGCGCTGGCAAATGACCAGATGAGCGTGGTTTATCAGCCCATCATCGACACCAAAACTAACAAGGTTGTGACCTTGGAGGCCCTTGTGCGCTGGAATCATCCGGAACTGGGAGAGATCTCACCGGCGGTGTTCATTCCGATTGCTGAAGAAGCCCACCTGATCGGAGCCCTGGGCAATTGGGTGCTCAAGCGCGCCTGCGACGAAGCCACGAATTGGCCTGGCAGCGTAAAAATCGCTGTCAACGTGTCAGCCGTGCAATTCGCCAACGCTGGGTTCTCCTCGCTGGTGGCGCAGGCCCTGGCCCATTCGGGACTGCCGCCTGAACGGCTCGAACTGGAACTGACCGAATCGATTTTTCTGGGCGAAGCAGCTGCCACCACTGACATGTTCAACCAGCTGAAGCTACTCGGCTTGCGGCTGGCGCTGGACGACTTTGGCACCGGCTATTCCTCGCTCAGTTATCTGCAGCACGCTCCGTTCGACAAGATCAAGATCGACAAGAGCTTCATCCGCGGTGTGACCCAGGAGGGGAACCGCAATGCGGCGATCATCACTTCGATTGTCAGTTTGGCCAAAGCGCTGGGGATGGATACCACTGCCGAAGGGATTGAAGCCCACGACGAACTGGAGGCGATGCGCCGGTTGGGCGTTGGCCAAATTCAAGGCTTTATCTATGCCGTCCCGGTTCCGCCCGACGTTGTCGCTGAAGCGATGGCTAGCGGCGAATGGGTGATTGAGCCCGACGGCCCCAGCAAATACCGCCCCGAACGCCGCACCGTGCTGCGCAAGGTCGGCCTGATCCACGAAGATCACCGTTATGATGTGACCATGCGCAACCTGTCGCGTTCGGGCTGCATGGTCGAAGGTCTGGTTGACGTGCCGCTCGGAACGCCGTTCGTGGTGGATTTTGGCGAAGGCCAGCTGTCCGTAGCGCACGTCCGCCGGTCGGCCGGATCGATGCAGGGGTTGGAATTTGAACTGCCGCTGGTCGACGATGGCGCCGGCGGCCTGTGCACCCGCCACCGTGTCTCGCCCTATGTCATGGCGCAGGCTGGAATGCCGCTGCAAGCCTTGCCGCCGGGGCAATACCCGATGCAGATGATGCAACCGGGTGCCGGCGGGGGGCAGATGACCTTGCCAAAATTCGGCCAAGTCAGTCACCTGCCTAAAGTCAAAGTGGCCTGAACGCCGCAAGCCTGCCCATGCAGACAGGGTGGCGGTTCATTCGCCAGCGCCTAAAGCCATGGGATGAACGGCCGTTTGATCCTGATCCTTGGTGACCAACTAAGTCCCAACCTAACATCGCTGAAGCAGAGCGACCGCGCGGTCGATGTGGTTCTATTGGCCGAAGTCATGGCCGAGGCCAGCTATGTCGCGCATCACAAGAAGAAGATCGCCTATGTCTTTGCAGCGATGCGCCATTTTGCAGGGGAACTGCGCGCTGGTGGTTGGCAAGTTGACTACGTCAAGCTGGATGATCCGGGCAACACCGGCACCCTGAGGGACGAAGTCCAGCGAGCGCTGATCCGCCATGACCTAAGCCGCGTGGTCGTGACCGAGCCGGGCGAATGGCGGCTGATGGATGAAATGCGCGGCTGGCTTCAAACCCAGCTGCTCCCCGATGACCGTTTCCTGGCCGACCGCGAAAGATTCGCCGCCTGGGCCGAAGGCCGCAAAGTACAGCGGATGGAGCATTTCTATCGGTTGATGCGGCGCAAGACCGGTCTGCTGATGGAAGGCGATCAGCCCGCCGGTGGGCGCTGGAACTTCGATGCCGAAAATCGCCAGCCGCCCGCTGCCGACTTGCTGCTGCCGCGCCCGCCACGCTTTGCTCCGGACCGGGTGACGCAAGAGGTTCTAGAACTGGTCGCGGCGCGTTTTCCGGACAATTTCGGCACGCTGGAGCCTTTTGCCATGGCCGTCACCCGCGCCGATGCCGAGGCTGTTTTCGCCCATTTTGTAAAGCGCTGCCTGCCGCAATTCGGGGCCTTTCAGGATGCCATGCTGGTAGGCCAACCGTTCCTTTATCATGCCGTTGTATCGCCCTATCTCAACACCGGCTTGCTCGATCCGCTGGAAATGTGCCGCACGGTTGAGGCGGAATGGCGCGCTGGGCGGGTGCCGCTGAACAGCGCCGAGGGCTTCATTCGCCAGATCATCGGCTGGCGCGAATTTGTCCGCGGGATCTATTGGTGGCGGATGCCGGG